>JAOAQY010000243.1 GCA_025210965.1 Tissierellales bacterium | reverse complement strand
TAATTTGAATTGTGAAATGAAATCCTACTATCGGGCATTTTGTTCATTAGTAATTGCTATTTGTTTTCTCGCTAATTATTTGCTGAAATTCATTTGTTTTGGATAAATCACTTAGCCTTACCTTTTTATTAGAATTGAGCCATAAGTCTAATGTTTTTGATATTTTATCAATTTTGATTATTTTATCTAGGTAAAATGATTCGAGCGAATCCAATCTCTTATTTCTAATGAGTACTCTTTTATCAGTTAGTACATAAACTACATATTTAGCTCTCTGAGATTTGTGTATAAGGTCTAGTAAAGAAAAGAGAGTAAACATTGTAATTCCAGGTAGTGTTAAAAATAAATAAGTTCCAAATTGATTAGTAGTAAGTAACATTACGAGGAAGCCTAAAATCCAGATAGAAATAATTATTAAGAATCGTTTTTTGATAAATTTACTAGCATAATTTTTTTGCGGATGATCAGTTAAAAGGATACTTTCATTAGCTAGCAAAAATTTGTGTAAACTATTTTCCATGAAGCTCACCTTCTTAAATTATTGTATAGTGTTAATAACTTCATGCTAACATATATTGAGTGCATCTTCAATGAATTTCATCAATTTATGTTTGATTTAATGCCCCGCTCTAGCTATAATTGAATAAATACCATGAGAGGGGGATTTTTGATGTACGATATCTTATTCAATGAAAACTTGCAGCAGAAAATGACAGAATATTTTTTAAAAGAATTAGCGCCTTTAGGTGTAGTAAAAGCTTTTGGTAAGAATGAGATAATAGATCCCGATGATGCCAATAGTGTATATATAGTGTTAGATGGAGCATTTAATCAGGTGCTATATAGTAGAGATGGTGATGAAATGTCGTTTTTCAGGCTTGAAAGAGGTACTATTTTTGGTGAGATGGATTTTTTTGATGGAGAGAGAACTTGTGTTATAACTAAGGCATTGAAAGCTAGCGCGGTGTCTATAGTATCTAGGGATGTGTTAGAGAATGAATTAATAAAAGAACCAGATATTTATAAGCACTTTATGCATAGTATCATAAGAAAATATCGCATAGTAATGCTAGAATTGGCAGATGTAAAATTCAACGATGCTCTTGGAAAATTAGCACATGTTTTGGTGAGGCTTGCGCATACTACAAACTACAGAAGTAACAAAAATTCTGAAAATAAGAAAATAAATATGACGTTTACACATGAAGAACTTGCAAATCGTATGGCTGCAAATAGAAGCACTATAACAAATGGATTAAAATATTTCAAAGATCAGAATTTGATAACTATAAAAGATAGACAGATACATATTACGGATATTGAAGGACTAAAAAGGTATATAACACCGTATTGGAGCGATTAGAGATTGATGTAAATGTTTAAGGAAAACTTACAATGTATAAATTTCGTGTTGAAATTATTCATTGTAAGTTTTTTTATTTGTAAAAATATGAATAGTTAAGAATAAAAATAAATGAAAATTGTTTTCTAGACAACAGAAAATGAAAGAACAATATTTTATATTGCATATAAGCGGTAATTTTCAGACTATTTTTACTTTTTGCATTTCAAAGAATAATAAGGGGGAAGGCTATGCTAAAATTAATTGGAGTACTTATAATTGTTATTGGATTTATTAGGAAATACGATACTATAGCAGTAGTATTGGTGGCAGGTATTACTACAGGATTAGTTAGTGGTCTTGGTTTTGGTGAGATATTGGGAATTATAGGATCATCATTTATTAAAACTAGATATATGTCAATATTTTTGCTAACACTGCCTGTTATAGGGATACTTGAGAGAAATGGGCTCAGAGAGAAGGCCGCAGATCTTATAAGTAAGATGAAGTCAGCTACGGCAGGTAAGGTATTATCTAGTTATACACATCGGACTTATGTATGTGTTGGCATTTTAATTCATAAAAGGGAGGCAACAGCATGAAGGCATTGATTACAGGATTTGATCCATTTGGAGGAGAACCTATAAACCCAGCATTCGAAGCAGTGAAAAATATGGCATCTTCTATATCAGGGTGTGAAATTGTGAAAATTGAGATACCTACAGTATTTGATAAATCATTAGAGGTATTAGAAGCTGCTATAGAGGACGAAAAACCAGATATAGTGATTTGTATAGGTCAGGCCGGTGGGCGATTTGGAATATCTTTAGAATGTGTTGGTATAAATCTAAATGAAGCTAGAATTCCAGACAATGAGGGGAATTCACCTAGAGGAACAAAGATAAGAGAAAATGGCAAAAATGCTTATTTTTCGAGTTTACCAAATAAAGCGATATTAAAAGAAATGGTGGATAATAATATTCCAGCATTTCTATCATATACTGCCGGAACTTATGTGTGCAATCACGTGCTTTATGGTCTTATGCACTATATAGAGACTAAGCATGAGAATATAAGAGGTGGATTCATACACGTTCCATTTTTGCCAGAGCAGGTTATTAGCAAAAAAAATATGCCTTACATGTCTTTAGATATGATGACTAAAGGACTAGAAATAGCAGTAAAAGCAAGTGTTGAAAATGGAAGCGATATAGAATATCCAGCTGGTGAAACGCATTAGGAGGTTGGAATTTTGGGGAAAATATTTGTATATGGAAGTTTGATGGAGGGCTTTTTCAACTATGAAATTTATTTGAAAGGAAAAGTTTTAAATGTTGAGAAAGGATATATGCTAGGAACTCTTTATCACTTGAAAAATAAGGGTTATCCGGGTTATGTAGATTGTGGAAATGACAGGGTCTATGGTGAAATCATAACTTATGATGGTGGAGATGAAACATTGGCATCGATGGATCATTTAGAAGGCTATAGTGGTTTCTATGATGTGAAAAATTCATATAATAGAAAATCAATACGAGTCATGAATAGTGAAACGTTAGAGTGTGATATGCTAGATGTATATGTTTATAATCCAAATAGTCCGAAGAATAGCGATGACGATAGAGTTTATTTAGAGGACGGATGCTGGAGTAACTACCAAAAACTTAATTAGTGGAGAAAGTTATAGTTTAAATAGAACAGAGCGAGTACTGCATAAAAATATAATGTGCAGTGCTCGCTTTGTTTTTTAAATGAATATTTAAATACGAATTTAAACTATACTTATTTTCTTCTTTTTCTATTTTTTTTAGCCGCCTTTGATTCCAAATACCGCTCTTCCTTTTTCAATTTTATATAACTTTGCCAGCGCTCTTCAGATAATTGACCGTTAGACAATGCTTCTTGAACTGCGCATCCAGGTTCTGTTTTGTGAGAACAATTTCTAAATTTGCATTCGGCAAATAGAGATTCTATTTCTCCAAAACTATTTGTAAGACCGCTAGATATTTCACCCATACCGAGTTCTCGCATGCCAGGGGTATCTATTACTAAAATACCGTTGTCGAGTTTAGACAGTTGACGGTGAGTTGTAGTGTGACGTCCTTTAGAATCGTCTTCTCTAATACTGCTTACTTTCATTATATTATCATTTGCTAAGGCATTTACAAGACTTGATTTCCCGACACCAGATGAACCCATAAATACAATGGTATCTTCGGCAGATAAAGAGTTTTTGAGCTCATCCATTCCTAACCCTGTGATAGAACTTACCGCAAATACATTTGCGCCAATAGCTATGTTTTTTGCATCGTAGAGCATTTCAGAAAAATCATCTACTAAATCTGCTTTAGTCAAAATGACTATTGGCTGTGCTCCGCTTTCCCATGATAGAGTTAGGTATCTTTCAAGGCGTCTCAAATTGAAGTCTTTGTTTAGAGACATTACGATAAATACATAGTCGAAATTTGCAGCAACCATTTGTATTGTTTTGTGATTGGTAGATGGGTCAGGTCTTGAAAAAAATGTTTTTCTTTCTAGAGTATCTACTATAATACTATCTCCATGTTCTACATGATTTATTTCAACGAAATCTCCAACTGTAGGAAATGAAATTTGGTCATTTCCATGATAGTATGTTGAAGCTTTTAACCTAGCATGTGATATTCCATTTGTAGATATTATTTCATATCGCTCTCTAAAAACGGCAGTAATTCGTGCAATTGTCTTGTTTTCTGGGAGAATATCTTTGTATCCATATGTTTTCAAATCGATCATTAATATACCTTCTTTCTAAATTTAAAAATCTGTGCGGAAAGCCCACGCCTTTATGCGTGGGAGTTTCAGATAAATAGTTTGTTATATTCCATGAAGACAGAAAAACCCCACCATTTACAAACCTGTGAAGTTTGTAGACGATGGGATTTTACTAAAAGACAACAAAAAACACACCATTTGCATGCTGTGTATCATCTAGATTCGTTCATGAAAGGTTTTCAAATTTTTGGCACAACAAATAAAGTTATCAATATTCGGTATGCCCATAATTCAATTTTAGTTTTTTATCACCAATCTCAATTTCAACATAATACAACACTCCCTTCATGTTATTATTTTCTTTAGAATATCACTTTAATTATATGAGAGTCAATGGAAGTAAATGGGTATAATCATTTTGTACATATGAAAAACTAATTAATAAAGCTATAATCTACTAGGAATATATAGATTTAATAGAGCAAGAAAAAAGTTTTTTTGAATCACGATTAATCATGTGGTAATATAATTATATGGGGTATTAGCAAACAAAAAATGGAATATTAGGGGAGATTTTATGTTATTCGAGACAAAACATTTTAGAATCGAAGCAGTAGAAAATGAGGATTACAATGATATAGCACACTTATATGAGACTAACCAAACTTTTGTCGAAGCACATATGGGAGAGAATTGTATAGATATCGAATGGGTGAAATCTGAAATCAAATCTATGAAAGAAGCAGGATTTGATACGTGCAAGATTGTAGATATAGATACAAAAATATTGGTTGGATATCTAGATTTTAATATACATAGAACGACATATCTTTCGTTGATTATATTGGATGAAAGAATAAAGGGAAAGGGTGCTGGAACAGAAATCTATGAAGGTTTTGAACAATATATTTCAGATAAAAGTGAAGAAATAAGGATAGATGTGGTTTTAGGATATAATGAGGCAGTTGAGAATTTTTGGGAAAAATTAGGTTTTGAACGAGAAGAGATGATTAAATTAAAATGGGGCAATAAAACAATTCCAGCAATAAAAATGGGGAAAAAATTGAAATAAATGATAGTCATAAAAAATACCTGACAAACGTATGTCGGGTATTTTTTTGTACAATGGGTATATCGTAAGATAATTGGATTTGAGGGGAGTGTATTTGATGATAGAGATGACTAAAGAACAGGCAAAAAACTTTTTGATACATCATCAAGGACTTGATAACTATAATACATATATAGGAAAACGAGGAGTGATTGATTTCATAAAGAAAGTAGGGTGTATTCAATATGATCCATTAAATGTCATTGGTAGAAACGCCGATTTAGTATTAAGATCAAGAATCAAAAATTATTGTGACGATATGCTTAATGAATTACTTTATAAAGATAGGGTTTTGATAGATGGAATGGATAAGATGATGGCTATTTATTCATTAGATGATTGGCCTAAAATGAAGAGAGTTCGCGAAGCTAATACTAAGTCATTAATTGGAACTATGAAGTATAGGGGAGTTTTAGAAGCACTAGATTTAGTAGAAGATATTAGGACATTTGTTAAGAGCAATGGACCTACTCGAACACATGATTTATCATCAAATAGTCAAAATGAAGGACGATGGGGTCATAAAAAACTATCTAGTGTTGCACTTGATTATATGTATAATAGTGGAGAGCTCGGGATCTTTGGGAAAAATAACACTCAAAAAGTTTATGAGATTATAGAAAAATTATTGCCAGAGAAAATACTGAAAGAAGGTGATGGATTTAAGAGCGAGCATGAATTCAAAAAGTGGTATTTGGAGCGAAGAATAGGTAGCGTTGGCATGCTTTGGGCAAAAAATGGTGGAGGATGGCTAGGGTATTTCATATCCAAAAAGGCAGATAGAGTAAAGTTGCTGAAAGAACTTGTAGAAGATGGTGTTTTGAAGGAAATAAAGGTAGAAGGAATTTGCGAGACGTTTTATGCTAAAGTTGATGATATACAAGGATTTGAAAATATAGTGATAGAAAATAATGAAATGAGATTTTTGGCACCATTAGATAATTTGCTATGGGATCGTGATATGATTTCTGAATTATTTGATTTTGAGTATCGCTGGGAGGTGTATACGCCAAAAAACAAGCGAAAATATGGGTATTATGTCCTGCCAGTATTATTTGGAAATAACCTGATAGCTAGATTTGAACCAGAAAAATATGATGGAAGTGGGAGTATTAAAGTTAAAAACTGGTGGTGGGAAGAAAATACCAATGTGACAAAGGGATTAGATGACATCAAGGAAAAAAGTGTGAGGGAGTATTATAAACAGATATAAGCAAGAAAGGACGGGAGCAAATTTTAAATTTTTCAATCGATTGCTAATGAAATTAAAAAAAGTAGTTTGAAACTTACGAAATTGTAAGTTCATGTAAGTTGATTCGATGGATTCTAAAATCTAAAATATATACAATAATCTTATAAATGAATGTAGGAGGACATATATTGAAGAAGTTAGATGCATTTCCATTGAAAATTATAGCTCTATTTGTTATGTTATTAGATCATTTATGGTTTGGATTCCCAAATGTCTTTCCTGTTGGATTCCATCCCCTTTCTAGATTTGTAGCACCGCTTTTTGCGTATTTTATGGTAGAGGGATTATTTTATACAAAAGATAGAGTACGATACAATTTAAGATTATTTGGATGGGCTATATTTATGGAGAGTGGGAACGTTTTATTGAATACTATTTTGGTATCTAAAGAAGTTTCAGTTCATAACAATATATTTATGACATTAGCTGTTGGATTATTGATGCTGAATTTAGCAGAATTTAGTAAGCATCAAGTGGGAATAAGTAAAATACCTAGTATAGTAGGTGCTGTTCTGTGTACATTTGCAGGAATATTTACAGAAGGTGGCTTTCAATTAATGCCATTTATTTGGATGACATATTTACTTAGAGACAAATCAAACTGGAAGTATATTTCGTATATGATGTGGGGAATATTTTTATTTTTCTTTGATGGATATGTACCGCATGAGACAGCAAAAATGACTCTCGACATGTTAATGTTTAATTCTGATTTCTTGGTGTTTACAGTTATTCCATTTATAATGATTTACTCAGGAAATAGAGGCAAAAATACAAAATTTTCTAAGTATTTATTTTACGTATTCTACCCATTGCATTTATGGGGCATAGCGATAGTGGAATTTATATTAAAGTAGTAGAACTTTTAAAGCAGGGCACAATAGCTCTGCTTTTTTGATTATTTTAGTCTTATATTAATGAAACTTGGGTATAATCTCAGAGATGGAAGGCAAATATGATAATGGGAGATGATCAAATTCATGGAAAAGGGAACTAAGAAAATAATAACATTTTTATTATTAGCAGTGGCCCTAGTAATTTATCCATTTTACAATGTTATAAGTAGTGGATCGATATATGGAAATGAAGGCTACGTATTTTTTGTCATGTGGGTACCAACTATAGCTGCTGTGGTTACAAAACTTATATGGGATAGAAATTTGAGAGGATTTGGTTTGGGAATAGGGAAGGCAAAATATACACTTGTAGCATATATGTTACCGCTTATAGCTGGGATAATAGTATACGGAAGTGTTTGGACAATTGGAATCGGTGGAGTTAACTTTGAGTGGATAAGAATTGATGGGGCTTATGATTTATTTAAATTTTTGATAATGGGCGTTATTATGAGTTCTATATCAGCGATGGGAGAAGAAATTGGATGGAGAGGTTTTTTAGTTCCAGAGCTTTTTAAAAAATATTCATTTTTCAAAACATCCATCATAATGGGGCTCATTTGGAATATATATCATTATCCAGTATTGTTATTTAGTGATTATAATAACGGAGTATCAGTATTATCATCACTTGTATTTTTCACACTTTCAATATTTGGAGTATGCTTTATTGCAACTTATTTGAGAATAAAATCGGGTAGTGTATGGCCAGCAATTATACTTCATGCATCTCATAATTACTTTGTGCAAGCAGTTTTTGATCCTATGACTATAGATAGAGGAATGACAAAATTTTTTACCACAGAATTTGGATTGGGTTTGGCATTAGTGTATGTAATTATGGGAATTTATTTTTGGAAAAAAGGGAAAAGGTTAGATATAAACTAAAGAATTAGAAATGTTTTGAAACCATTATTTAGGGTAAATTATTAGTGGGGGTAGCGGCGTTCGTGGTAGAGTGAAAATGTTTTCATTTGACGCTACAGACCTATTAGCTCGGGCTGGGGAAGTTCAAAAGTGAGCGGAGGGATGTATAGTGACATGGGCCATTTTTAAAACCTTAGATGAACACCTTGTAGACCGAAATAAAATCAAGGTTCCAAGTCTAGAGGATTACCACAGGATTCAGGCGCAGATAGTTTCAGATACTTTGCAAAACGGGATACATGCGGAGGAAGATTTGCGGCTAAGAAAAGTGATTGAGAAGTAGAAAAAAGCTAGTTACAATTTTGTAGATTGTAACTAGCTTTTTTCATCTATTTTAGCTCAATACCCTTATCTATTTCCCATAATTCAGGGAATACAGCAGTTGCTTCACCTATTGAAAATCTATCGTTTAATTCATTTTCTACAGATGGACTTGTTGGATAATTATCATTATCGTATTTAATATCACTATAGAATCCCTTTATTCCACCGCCGTAAACTGGAATTATCATATCATTCCAATCATTGGTTTTAATATTTGATATCAGAATAGGTTTTCTAACAGTTGAGATTGAAGTTTTTATAGTATAATTGCCTTCATTTTCTTCAAATATATATAGGGAATCTCCGCCAGTGCCAGATACCATAGTTCCGTAAACATAGGCAAGAACTTCATTTTTTGAGTCACCATTTAAATCTATTTTTTGATAATAATAATGAAGAGCACCATCGGTTTTTGAATCGTATGAGTCATTTTTAAATATTTCTTTTAAAATAGCTTTCTCAAGATTTTTGTCAGGAACACTAATTGAAGGGACATAGTTTATAGCTGAAAAATCTATAGCGTCATTTGTAGGTAGACCAAAAAAGAGTTGTCCTTTTAATTCTGAATTCAATTCATTCAATATATTTACAGAATCTAAATCTGGATTTTTATCTACATATTCATCGCATTTATTTATAAAATCTAAATATTTTTGTTTTTCAAGAGTGTATCCTTTTGTTTTTAAATTTTTGATTTTAGATACGATTTCACTTGATAATTCGTAGAAATCCTTATAATTTTGCGAAGTCATAGTTGATTGAGAATTTATATTTGTAACATTTGATGATAGTTTGACATCCGAATTTGCAAAAGATACAGAACCAGTTGCCAACAAAGCTAGTGCACATGTTATTGCTATTATATTTTTCTTCATATCAAATCCTCCTTGGTTAAATATGGTAGAAATTTTCTTAACAATTTCAGTGTATACCATTAGCTATTGAAATGATTTACAAATACTTTAAAATAAGTGACAAAGGGGTAACAGTATTACTCGTCCGATGACATCATCTAGACCTACTTCTCCTACTAGAGGATGTCTGCTATCTACGCTATCTAGTCTATTATCACCCATAACAAAGATGCGGGCAGGTGATATTTTACATTCAAACGGGGTATGAGTCGCATGGGCGGATATATAGGGTTCATGCAACCTATAATCGTTTAGGAATACACCTCTGTCATTGGATGATAACATATCATTTGGCATAGCAATGAGACGTTTGATCAAGAGCCTATTTTCCCATCGAAACAAAACTATATCTCCGCGTTTTAGTTTTTTAGTTTTTTTTACAAGTACATGTTGATTATTTTTTAGAGTGGGCGTCATAGATTCACCCGTTACCAATATTAGTTTGAAATATTTTTTGAAAAAAGTTTTTAACATAATTGTTCTCCTTGTTTAATTTTGAATTTAGAAATAAGCCAAGGGTATAATACCCTTGGCTTATGAATAGTTTATTTAGCTTTTTTAGGATCTGGAGCATCAGGAATACCAACGACATCAGAGAAATCAACTTCTCTTTTGTATACAGGGTGATCATCATCAATCCATTTGTTGATTGTTTCATCAAAGGCACAGCTACTGTTTAGATATACAGTCAAGCGCTCAGGATACCAATCATGCCCTAAACTAGCTGCAAACTCTTCTTTTCTTAGATAAATATTTTTGATAGAATCAGGAGTTATGTTGTGGCTAAATCTATCAATATACAAGTAGAATTCATCTTTATTGCCAGATTCAAAATCATTTACAGTGATACCATAAGATTTACCATTTGACAATTCCCACTCTTTTGTAGTTCCATCTTTGAAATCCATACCGAAGTATACATAATCATCAGTGCCAGTACCAAAGTTTGAGAATGAATTCTTGCCTGTTTTTACGTGTACAGTCAAGTTACTGATTGGAGAATCACTTCTACCTACATCAAGGTTCCAGCGATTTTTAAATGGAGTGTAATCACCATTTTCAGCACCTTTTAACATTTCAACACATCTTTCTAAACCAGAGTAGAATGCTTTTTCAAGTCTTTCAGCTCTATTGTTTTGTGAAAGGAACTCAGAAGCTTCAGCGTAAGTCGAGTATTTGTATCCAACACCAGTTTTTAATCCTAAGTGGAATGCTTTTACCCATCGTCTAGCTTCGCTGTCACCAGGAGCTGTACCGTGAATTTCGTTTGAAGTTTGAATCATCACGTCGAAAGGAAGTTCGCTATCATCTGCAAAAAGATCAGCTACGCCGTCTTTGTAATCGGCTTCAGAATGTCCACCCATGTTGATCCATAGGTAAGGCTCAGCAGCTTGCTCTAAAGCAATATGAAGAGGTCTCCCTTCTGGCTTATCAAGATATACACCACATTCTGGGTTTACGAAGATACCGTGGCATCCTAAATCACCACCGACGTGAGTAGCCCATCCAGCTGCAAATGCGATTTTCTTTAAGTCGCCACTAGCTAATGCATTTTGCAATTGCTTTGCAGTGAATTCACCAACTTTGAAGTAGTGATAACGGCAAGACCATGGAGAGTATCCAAATACTTCACCTACTTGGATGAGACCCATATCAGGACCATTTGCACCCCAAGCAGCGATTCTAGGATGAGTATCCAACGCTTTTTTGATAATACTGTTTTCATCGAGTCTTTCAGCTGTTTTTTTCATCAAGATGTAGTGACTGACTGGCTGAAAAGCATATGCCTTTTCAGATTCGATTCCTGTTAATTTTGATAAATACTTTGTTAATTTGTTCATTTGTAATTCCTCCTAAATAATTTATTTTTGTAAAACAATTAAGATTTAAATGCTTTACACCATAGAGAAACGAAAAAAGTATTCATTATGTCAACCACAATTTTAAAAAATATTTCATGTAATTGACAATTGTTGTTATAAACCGCTAAACTTAAAGTAGGGTGAGTTTTATAGTAGTTTGGACCTAAAGAAAAAAGGACGTGGAAAAATGATTAGAAAAAAGATGTTACTTGGCAAGTCAAAAATTGCCTATGGAATTTGCATGGTCAATAGAGATTTAGATAGCAAATGTGAGGAAGTATTGGAAAGGCATGGGGTAAACCAAGAGCAATATTGCTATCTTTTGTACATATCTCAAAATAACAGTATATCTATAGATATGATTGAAAAATATTTTGGGAAGACAGAATCTGGAATTATAAGGGATATGAAGTATTTAAGAAGAAAAGAGTTTGTAAAAATAGAAGGAAATATACATGACAAAAAAGGATGTAATATAAAAGTTACAGAGAAGTTCCAAGAGACAAAAGAAGAGATGAACTTCACTACTGAGCGTTGGGAAAATGAATGTTTCAAATATTTGACACCGATGGAGAAAGAAATACTTAAAGATATGTTATGGAGAGCTAATGTCCAAAGACGATGATTCGTACATCTTAAATAGAAAAATTAAAATATTGAAAAATGAAAAGCGGCTGTGAACACATTAGATTAGGGGAGAAGTATATGAAAATTGATAGATTACTTGCTATAGTTATGGTGCTAATGAATAGAGAATCTATAAATGCGAGAGAACTTGCTGAGAGATTTGAAGTCTCTAGAAGAACGATACAAAGGGATATGGAGACACTAGAATGTGCTGGTATACCCATAATTTCTTATCAAGGGAAAGATGGAGGCTATGGTATTATGCCACAGTACAGAATTGGTGCAAGTTATTTATCAAAAGAACAGTGGAGTCTTTTATTCGCAAGTTTAGATGGAGTATCTGGAGTGTATAATGAAAAAACTATGCTTGAATTAAAAGAAAAACTTAGCAGTATTCACAGAGGTCATTTATTAACTGAATCAGAACCTATGATACTAGATTTTAAAGCATATGGGTACGACGAAAGTATATCCAAATCTATAGAAACTATTAAGAGAGCTATAGAACGAAAAAATGTACTTCGCATTGAGTATCATAACTTAAAAGGTGAAGCTATAGAGCGCTGTATAGAACCTATGAAACTGATATTAAAAGTTAATCAATGGTATGTAGCGGCTTATTGTAGAGTTAGAAAAGCTCAAAGAATATTTAAGTTATCGCGAATTAGGGATATACAAGAAACTGTTTATTACTTTGATCCAAAACCAATTGTGATTGAAAAATTATTTGGACAGAATGATGTAAAGGAAGTCAATTTGCATCTCATGTTTGATGCTATTGATTACGGAAGAATAACTTCATTTTTCCCGATAAAATGCATTGAGTTTTTAGAAGGTGGTAAAATTGAAGTGAAGGTAAAATATCCTGAAGATGAATGGATATATTCGATGTTGATGGGATTTGGAGACAAAGTTGATATAATAAAACCTAAGAGAATCAAAAAGATAGTCGCAGAACGCCTCATGATTGGAGCGAATCATCATAAAGAAGAACAATGAATATGAATAGGCTCGTTTAACTTGGGTAAATAAATCATTGTAGTTAAAGATTTAGAAAGAAGGTGTGCTTTAAACAAGTTTAAAATTTCATTGTGAACGCCAAAACAGCCACATTTAAAATTTATTTAAATGTGGCTGTTTTTATTATGACTATTACTTCCGCAAAGAAGTCTATTCAGAACCTTTAGATTAATGGGTAGTATGTCATATTTGAATTAATTATGTTCGTAGTAATGAAGAGAATTATTTGATTTTTCAATTGGCAGACCAGATTTTTTCAGAAAAAGATAATTGTCTGGATAGAAAAATTCAACTTCTGGATGATGAAATGAAGTCATTAATATTCTAGCAACCATAATTTCATTATTTTTGATAACGTCACGTTCATCCGTATAAGAAAATACGCAAAATGGCACAATTTGAGATAAGATAACAAAAATTAAGAAAAATGTTATACCAAAAAGCACAAAACCATAAAAATATTTACCGCTATCATTCCAATTAGACATAAAGTGAACTAAACTTATTATAAATTTTAGTGCGAATAAACAAAAAATAACAAGAAAGACTAATATATTTAGATTTGTCACCCAGCCTCTGAATGCATAGTTTGTAAATTGTAGAAATATGCCAGAAACTATAAACAATAAAAACTCTGCAATTAAAACAAATAATATATTATTTAGCTTATTTTTAACAAAGGTCATGAAGAATCCCCCTCAAGAATTAATTACTACTCTGATAGAATTAGTATCGCAAGATTACTTTTTAAGTTGTATGTCAATTTCAAGGTCACAATTCAGAACTTATATTCTATTATCATAATACCATATTTTTGTTAAATTCAAACCATTTTGTTAACTGTTAAAAAGAACGATGGATAAGATTGACTTTGTAATTATGGAGTGATAATATCAGGGTAGTAGCTGGTGACAGCTACTAAAAATAATATTTCTGGGAAGGTGAAAAAATGTTTCTAAAAGAAAAGAAGCTAATTTTTTTATTTGCAATAGCAATATTAGTTGTGGTAGCGTTGGTAATTGTTCCAAAAAACAAAAAAATAATAGACGTTTCTATGAAAGAAAGTGTAACGCATATAAATATTTACAAAGGGCCATATACGCCAATAGAAAGTGATAGAGTGAAAAGTCAGCTATTAGCAAAAGAGGATATAGAAAAATTTATAAATGATTTTGAAAAATTAGATTATAAAGAGTGCTATAATCGAAATGAATACAAAGAAGAAGTGCCCAAAGGGGCAAGTGTAAAAGTTGAATTCTATGATAGCGATGGCAATCTTATAGAGGATGCAGATTATTATCCAGGGTATAAATTGCTTATCGTAGGAATATACAAAATATATGTTATGAAAGAGGATATTACAGAATTTTTTGATTCATATTTTTAGTAAAAAAAGATGAGTGAGTTTTACGTACAAACTTACTCATCTTTTTGTTATTTATTGTAAAAACCTAAGCAACTATAGTTTTTATCTGCATTTCTTCATAGCCTTCTTTTAAAAATGCTTTGATTTCTTCAAGGCTCATATCATCAAAACCGAGGTCATTTAGAGAAGTTCCGTTGTTCATATAATCTTCATTCATCAAAGCGGAAGCTAAATATACTACAGAGCTCATAGTTGTAGTATTTGTAGAAACTTTTTTTCCAAGATTGACAAGTGCGACTAGAGAACATGGAGTATCTTCTGTAAGATATCTACTAGTTAGATCATGAGGTCCTTTTAGCGGACTGAAGGCTTCGCTGTCTCTATAGCATTCGTATAGAGTATCTCTTTTTGGAGCATATCCCATAGCAAACAATCTATCTTTAGCATCTATTACCTTGTATCCAAATTTTTCGCAGATTTCTTGACGTTCACGGTCTATTTGCTCTACGACTCTTGCTACAGAAGGAGTTATTCCTTCTCTATAATGGTAGTGCTCTCCTTTTGAGTATTCTATTTTGCCAGCGTTTAAAACAACTGGAGCAGGATGAGATACTGGGTTTCCATTATTTAGAGCTGTTTCTAGAACATCAGTTACCAACTCTATAGCAGGATAACATGGCTTAGTAAGTTCGTACATTATTTCATTTTGAGATGCAGGAAATGCAGCAAAATAAAGTTTCGTACACTCTAATAGTATTTTGGCACTAGTAGGGCTAGTTTTTCTACATGCATATGGTAAAGTGTGCATTTCTGCGATAGTTATCCCTTCTAGAGCATTTTTTTCACGAAGCATTTTAGCTACCATGAGAGCGCCACCAGTACTTCCAGGAACCAATACAATTTTGTGACCAGGAACCAAATGTGAATGTATCTCCTCTACGAAATTCTCGAAACCATAAGCGGGAATAACAGGCATTATCAAATCTACATTTTCTAGAGCTTCATCTAAGTTACTAGTTACACATTTTAACTTTGCTTCACCATTTATTCCAACACCAGTTAGTGTTATTGATTTGTTTTCACGAATTGGTTTGAGCTTTTCTTCATATTTCGAATTTGCATACAGGGTGACATTAAATCCCCTAAGAGACAAGTCGGCGGCGGCCGCCAAAGCTCCATTTCCTATTCCAATTATTGTAATGTTTTTTACCGTCATTAGACACACCTTCTTTCATTATTTTATAATTTTTATATATAAAGGCGCAGTTGTAGAGAGAAAGCGATTTCATCTCAAAAAAAGCGCACTAAAAATAGCATCAAAAATACATTAATTAAAAAATGCAAATTAATTTTGAACATAAATAATTTGTTTTTAAATCATACATGATAGGGCGGGGATTATGATGGGCATCAAAAAATGACTGTATGTGAAATATGTCAGTCATTTTAGTTCGTAAAATATGAAGGATTAAAATTTACAAATTTCCCGTCCCATATTAGAAAATATCATTTATTAAGTGAATATTACATTCTTTCATTATTTTATCATAAAATGATGATTTTTTCAAATTCTTTCTATATGACTGTATGTAGTCATATTTAAATGATAAAATAATAAATAAGGAGCTGGTGAATATGGAAATAGGAAAAAAATACTATGTGAGAATAGATGAAAAGCAGAATACTTCAGAGATGACAGATGAAGATTTTAAGGCTCATTTTGATTATTTAAAAGATAGAGCAAGTGATTATAATATAACCGGTGGGGGATTTGTTGACGCCCCTGGAGGCATGATAATATTTGAAGCAAATAGTAGAGAGGATGCAGAAAAACTTGCTAGTGAAGATCCTATAATTGCTAGGGGTTTTTACAGCTATGAGCTTAGAGAGTGGCAAATTGCATTGACTAAAAAATGATATGAGAAATAAGTAGAAGTAAGTAAAAAAGTGTTGTAAAAGCTAAGAATTGTATTTTTGCATTTGATATACATATACAAGACTGGTAAAATAATATGTGATTAGAAAGAACTAAATTAGAATAATTTGGAGGCAGAAAAATGGCAGGAATAAAATACGAAATAAAAGAGACTGTTGGAGAATTAGGAGCATCATCTAAGGGATGGACTAAAGAGATAAATCTTATTTCATGGAATGATAGAGAACCGAAGTATGATATCAGAGATTGGGCACCAGATCATGAGAAAATGGGCAAGGGAGTTACTCTTACTAAAGACGAATTAAAGAGTCTTAGAGCAGTATTAAACGAAATGGATTTGTAAGATTGTTTACGTGCAAAAATAAAAAAGAATGCTCAATATAGAGTATTCTTGTGATTTTAAATGGGTTAAAGAAAAAATCTTCTGGTGAAGATTTTTTCTTTTAGATTGATGGTAATTGATGGTACACCATCAGGGGTTCGAACCCTGGACATCCTGATTAAGAGTCAGACGCTCTGCCAGCTGAGCTAATGGTGTATGCTATTTGTTGCGAAAATAAAATCCATAATCGGTGTAATTTTGAATCTTATTTTCGCAATGGAATAATATTATTAAAGGATGCGTGAGGATTATCATCACAGGTACTATTTTACACATACAAAAACTCTAAATCAAGCGATATAAAATTGTTTGATTTAGAGTTTTTTTCTATGAGAAAAATTAATACATAATATTAAAGCATTACTTGATAAATAGAGCTTAATCGTAATTTTCTAAAAGAGATTCTATAAGTTGCAATAAATCAGGATCTGAGGCAACGATAAAGGCATCTCCTACCTTGCTAGTAAAACCTTGAGCTTCACGAATTAGGAGCATTCCAGCACTCATTTCCCAAATTCTCTTAGAGAACATGACATGAGCTTGACTTCTTCCGCAAGCTACGTAACCAAAATCTATGGCACTAGAGCCGTAAATTCTGAGTTTACCAACCTCGTCTTCTAAATTTGCTAGTAGATAAAGTTGTTTTTCTCTAGAGGATGGATTTGAATGACTAAAGTCTCCAAATGAAACTATGGATTTTTTTAGATTATCGCTATCCTTTAGTATTATTCTATTTCCATTGTGATATGCACCAGCATCTTTTTCAGCATAAAGGAAATCACCAGTTGCTGGAAGATAAATGGCTGAGACGATACCTTCTTTTTGATAGTATAGAGAGAATTGAAGACCATAAAGAGGGCTACCAGATGCAAAATTTACGGTACCGTCTATTGGATCTATAATCCAAGTCCAGTCATCGGTCAACTTGTTTTGTGCAAATTCTTCTCCTATAACTAGGTGCTCAGGGTAATGTTTCTTGACTAAATTAGTGAATTCTTTTTCTATTTCTAGGTCCATGTTTGTCACTAGATCATCCTCACCTTTAGCGAAACATAGAGTGTGATAATCTTCATTTTCAAAAAAAGATGCTACTAATACTGAAATGACTTCCTCGACAAAATCTTTATACAATAGCTTCAAAGCTATCACCTCCTAATCTAATTTTACCATGAAAATAATAAAAGTTCATAATTATTTTACATTGAAATAGTTGACAAAGGCATCGTTATGATATAAAATGGTTTCAAAGGAAACTAAAAGTTGAAAAGAGTTAAAAGGAGTGATCGGATGAAAGATATGACAAAAGGAAACGCGACGAAGCAAATATTTTTATTTACATTGCCGATGTTACTTGGTAATATATTGCAGCAATTATACAATACGGTCGATAGTATAATAGTAGGTAGATATGTAGGAGAAGAAGCACTAGCAGCTACAGGAGCAAGTTTTTCAGTAATATTTTTGCTGGTTTCTATGATAATTGGTATAACTATGGGAGCGACTATTATAATATCTCAGTTTTTTGGAGCTGGAGAAATGGCTAAGGTAAAAACTACCATAGATACTACTATGATAGCATTGTTTGCAGGGAGTATAGTAGCATCTGTTGTGGGGTATATGTCTAGCGATTTCATACTAGAATTGTTAAATACTCCAGCAGAAGTTATGCCACTTGCTAGCGAATATCTTAAGATAACCTTTATAGGACTTATAGCTATGTTTGGATATAACACGGTAAGTGCGATACTTAGAGGTCTTGGAGATACTATGACGCCACTGTATTTCTTGATAATTTCGACCATATTAAATATAGTTTTGGATTTGGTATTTGTAATTGGATTCGATTTGGGAGTTGCTGGTGCAGCATGGGCAACTGCGATTGCACAAGGTGTGAGTTTTATAGTTGCAGCAATTTACTTAAACAAAACTAGTGATGTATTCAATATTAAACCTACACAGATGGAGTTTGATAAGGCTATACTCAAAAAAAGTTTGATGATAGGTTTACCTACTGGAGTACAACAGACACTTGTATCTGTTGCGATGATGTTTATACAAGGTATAATAAATCCATTTGGAACAGCAACTATGGCAGCGTATACAGCAGGGATGAGACTTGATAGTATAGGTAGAATGCCTATAATGAATTTTTCAACTGCGATATCTTCATTTGTAGGACAGAACTTAGGCGCAGGAAAGGACGATAGAATAAAAGAAGGTTTTAGAGCTACGATGCTCATGAGTATAGGATTTTCTATTTTCATTTCTATAATGGCGTTCATATTTGGTGAAAGTATGATTCGCTTATTCAACGAGAATCCAGAGGTTATTCAGATAGGTTATGATTATTTGAGACTTACTAGTGTATTCTATGTGCTAATGTCAGTTATGTTTGTTACTTCAGGTGTACTTAGAGGAGCTGGTGATACCTTTGTACCTATGGTAATTTCTATCATTAGTTTGTGGATTATTCGCGTTCCTTTTGCTACAATAATGTCAGGGGTGATCGGTACCAATGGTATTTGGCTAGCATTTCCAGCTGGATGGGCTATAGGTGCTGTGCTGACTTATATTTATTATAAGACCGGCAAATGGAAAAATAAGGGTGTTATTGGTAAGAGGAGTGAAACTATTGAAAACGGATCTAGCGAAGAAGTTCATAGGACTGATGATCACCTTGGATCTAGCAGGAAGGAAGCATTACAACAAGGTTAGATCAAAGGCTAAGTTTACCGACAAGCAGTACAGAACTATTAGGGTTTTACACGAGATGAAAAAGGTTAAGCTCAAAGATTTGAGTAAGGAATTGAATATCAGTAATTCTAGTCTTTGTATCATGCTAAACAAAATGGTTGATGAACACTATGTTGCAAGAGAGCATGATGAAAGAGACAGAAGAGATATGTACTATTATCTAACGGAAAAAGGTGAGCGTATATTTAAGGATGAGAGTAGCATGAGACGTGATATAATGAATCAAATCTTTGAAGAAAAACTTACAGAGCAGGAGCAAGACCAATTTCTAGAAGCTGTTGAGTCCCTATCAGAAATTTTTAGTAAATTAGCTGAGAGAAGTTAATTAACAAAATAACACATTCCACAAAGACAACTTTGCGCAGTAGGACTACTGTGTCAAAGTTGTTTTTTGTTTTTGAAAATAACTGACTAGTTGTTTTTCTGTAAAAAAATGGGGTATAACAAAAATTGACAATAAAAAGTAAAGATTTTACTTGACATAAGTGGTATAATTAAATGCGAATGCTTATCAATTGCAATTAGAATTGATAGATTATATAAAATACGGAACACTTGAAATTCATTTAAGGAGGATTTGAAGATGAAATTTTTGAAGAAAATAGGAATAGTTTTGATGGCAAGCGTTTTATTTACAGCTTGCGCGGCAGATAAGGAAGACAAAACTAGTGTGGATATAGATAAAGAATTAGAAAAAGAAGTGCCTATCATTGCAGTATCAATAGTTCCAGAAGCAAATTTTGTAAGCGAAGTTGCTGGAGATTTAGTTGATGTGGTAACTATGATTCCACCAGGGAATAGTCCTGCTAACTATCAACCAACACCAAAACAGATGGAAAAATTTAGTGAAGCGAAGATTTACTTTACTATAGGAGTAGGAGCAGAGGCGGCAATAGAACCAAAAGCCAAAGAACTTAATAAAGACATGAAGTTGATAGCACTAGATGATGTGGTAGAGGCAGTATACCCAGCTAGATACTTTAGTGAAGCGGATGCACATGAACACGAAACAGAAATACATGATGAACATGAGCACGACGAACACGAAACAGAAATGCATGACGAACATGAGCACGACGAGCACGAAACAGAAGTACATGACGAACATGAGCACGACGAGCACCAAGCAGAAGTACATGAAGAACATGGTGATGAAAATGATCATTCTCACGATGTAGGGGCGAAAGATCCTCATATTTGGATGTCTCCAAAAAGAGTTCAAGTAATGGTAGAGAGAATTAAAGATGAACTTATAAGCCTTGATCCAGATCATAAAACTGCATATGAGACAAATGCATCGGCATACTTAGAAGAATTAAAAGTATTAGATGAAGCTATATTGAAGAAAACAGAGAATTTGACTAATAGATCATTTATAGTTTACCATCCAGCGTTAGGATATTTTGCTGATGACTATGATTTCAATATGGTCACGATAGAGAGCGATGGTAAAAAAGCTACAGTTGATCAATTGGCATATGTGATTGATTTTGCAAAGGAAAATGATATAAAAGCTATATTGTATCAAAATGAATTTGATCCAACTCAAGCACAGACAGTAGCGAACGAAATTGGAGGAAAAGCTATACAAATTGATCCATTAGCTTATGAATATGTAGATCAAATGACTATGTTAGCAAAATTGGTAGAAGAGATACTAAAATAGGATGGTGAGAGCATGTATGCTGTAGAAATAAAGAATTTGACCCACTATTATGGTGATGTGTGTGCACTCAAAGATGTAGATTTGAAAGTGAAAGAACTAGATTTTTTGGGTATTATTGGGCCAAACGGTGGTGGAAAAACCACACTTATGAAAGCTGTTTTAGGCCAGATTAAGCCTCAGAGCGGGGAAATTATTATGTCAACAGACAAACCTGTTGGCTATGTACCACAATTTTCTGCCTTTGATAAGCAATTTCCTATAAGAGTTATAGACGTAGTTTTAATGGGGCGATTGTCATCTAAACTCAAATTGTTTCATAAATACAATAGTGAAGATGTGAAAAAAGCAAAGGGCATACTAGAACATCTAGGTATGAGAGATTTTGCCAAAAGACAGATAGGACAACTTTCAGGTGGACAATTGCAAAAAGTTTTGATAGCTAGAGCGCTTATGACAGATCCAGATTTATTGCTACTAGATGAGCCAACTGCAAGTCTGGATAAAAAAGCGACTATAGAGATATACGAATTACTTAGAAAATTAAATGAAACTAAAACCATAATAATAATAAGTCATGACATGGAAGAGTTGTTTTCATATGTGCAAAGTGTAGCTTATATCAATCAGACGATACACTATCATAGAGAAGATTTAGCTGAAAATATAGGCAAAATAGGCAAGATATTTGATTGCCCTATAGACTTGCTTTTAAATAGCTACAAACAGCATAATTTGAAAGGACATGAGGTGAGCATATGATAGAAGCTATTTTCAAGTATACTTTCATGCAGAATGCACTCATAGCGGCTATACTAGCAAGTATGGTGTGTGGACTTATAGGAACTATAATAGTGGAAAAAAGGTTAGTCAGTATGAGCGGAGGAATAGCACATGCTTCATTTGGCGGAATAGGTCTTGGATATTTGATAGGTATAGAACCGATTTGGGGCGGGCTTTTATTTGCAGTTGGTTCATCGCTTAGTATACCATCTATAAATAGAAGAACTAGTGCAAAATCAGATACGCTAATAGGTATATTCTGGTCTGTTGGTATGGCTCTTGGTATATTATTTATATCACTTATGCCAGGATACCCTCCAGATATGACATCGTATCTATTTGGAGATATTCTAACAGTATCTAGGACGTATTTATACGTCATGGCAGTTATGACAATTGTTTTAATATTTTTATTTGGTTCACTGTACACTCACTGGCAGGCATATCTATTTGATGAAGAATTTACTGGTATTTTGGGAGTAAAAGTTCAGTGGCTTGAAAAAATTCTATACACTATGATAGCGCTTAGCATAGTAGTGCTTATAAAAGTTGTTGGAATCATATTAGTTATAGCATTACTCACTATTCCTGCAGCTACGGCTAAACTATTTTTTGTAGATCTAAAAAAAGTAATATCGGGAGCTAT
>JAOAQY010000242.1 GCA_025210965.1 Tissierellales bacterium | reverse complement strand
GTTGTATGTTTAAAAGATACAAATATGCCATTAGAAGAGATTAAGGAAATCGTTAGGCTGAGTATGATTGGTGATGAAACGATTGATGAGAGAAAGCAAATTCTATTAGAGCACAGGAAAAAAATCCAGAATCAGATTGAACTTCTAAAGAAAAGCATGGCAAAAGTAGATAAGAAAATTGCATTCTATGACGGAGCAGAAACGTGTTAAGTGTATATGTATTATCGAATTATTAGGATTTTTAAATAGTAAAAACCCCCTTCTAAGTTTTAGTAAGTAATGACTTAAATTTAGAAGGGGGTTTTTTATTTGAAAATAAAAATGTTAAAATCAGGAAATATTTTAAGAGTTATAATTTTTATTTTGAAATTTAGTTGCAAAAAATCAGGATACTATTAGCAAAAATTATATGAATTGATACTTAATATAATCGCTATGTGAAAAATAAAAAGTATAGAAGATGTTTAAATAAAAGATAAATATTAATAGAAATTAAAATTAAGTAGTGAAAATGACAATATATTGAATTATGAAAGATTGACAGTGGGAAAACCAAGTTATAAAATTAAACTGTAAAGATAAACAAAAAAGATGAATGATAGAAAAGACAGAGTGTTTATTAATCGGATTTGATGCTTAAATCCGGAAGAAAAATTTGATTTTTAATATAATAACATAACAAAGAGGGTAGATAATATGCGTAAAAGATTAATGAGTATGGCATTAGTATTTTCAACATTGATAGCAAGTGGAGCTCCGGTATATGCAGGTTGGGATACTGATTATAAGAATACAAAATATGGACGTTTAGAGGCAGATCTGAGTTGTCACATGGGATGGGAGTCAACTGGAGGAATTGCTACCACTACTATAGGGGAAGAAGTTTATAAAGTTGTGTCTAAAGTAGAGCTTCAAAATAATGATAATGGTAAAAGACTAGATAGTGATACAAACATAGAGAGACATAGTAAAAAATCTGTAGCAGAAGCAGAGACAAGAACAAGAGATTATGAAATAGTTACGTTTGGAACGCATGAAGTAAGAGATGATAGAAGTTATGCTGTATACACAAAAACTAGTGATAGTGTTGTAATTTAAATAATCATTATATAAGAAGAAAACAAAAGATATTTAAGGTAATAGCATAATTCCCTTAAATATCTTTTAATATATGAAAAGAGGAGAATACATATGAAAAAAAATCTAATGTACATATTGTGTTGTGTGCTTTTGTGTTCTAGTATTATTACTGGATGTAGTGCAAATGAAAGTAGCGATGAAGATGCTGAGGTTGCTTCAAAGCTTGAAAATCCATTTGATATGGAACAGATGGAATCTGAAGTAGAAGGCAAAGAGGTTGTTGGAAATTATGGATTTGGTATAGCTGGCGATAGACAAGAGCTTATCTTCGATGGAGAATATGTAGATATACCTGTAGAATGGCAAAACTTTGCTAAGGCTATAGATGTGGGGATTATGTTATTTGTAGATGGAGAGCCTCAGGAGATATTTTTGAAAGGAGAGGAATCAGAAAGTAAAACTTATTTGAAAAAGATAACGCTGCCAGAAGAGAAACTAATAACAAAGACAATTAGTTTCAGGCCTAGTGTAGGTAGAAAAGGAGATAAATTAAAAGTGCATGTTACATCTATGCTCAATCCATCGTACCTACCTACTGGAGAGAAAGAAACATTTGACGTGCAGCATAGTTTACTAGATGTTAATCCGATAGATTTAGAATATAAAGTCGATGCAGAGTGCAGAGATTTAAATACTGCTGTTGTTGAAAGTGAATTTATGACAGATGAGGATAGATTAAGTTTGAAAATTGATGATGACCAAACAAATCAAGTACTCCTACATAGTAAAGGCGAGAGTAGATATGAAAATAGATCATTCAAAATGAAAAATGATGATAAGTATTTGAATTTGCAATTATCAGCATATGGAGATGAGTTATTTGAATTTAAAACTACAGTTTTTGTAAATCACGAACCTATAAAGACAAAATTTGCAGGTTATGATGTTGATAATTATATATTCTCGATTCAAAAGGATTATTTATCTACAGCGGATATTTCTGTTGAT
This sequence comes from Tissierellales bacterium, assembly GCA_025210965.1. Taxonomy (NCBI): domain Bacteria; kingdom Bacillati; phylum Bacillota; class Tissierellia; order Tissierellales; species Tissierellales bacterium. The sequence goes on along the minus strand of JAOAQY010000242.1, from coordinate 5,617 downwards.
AAAAAATACATGGATGCAGATCAAAATATAATATATGCAATCAGTGTTCCAGTAGGTGAAAATGTGGATGCTAGTTGGTGTCTAAAAGAGCCGACTAGAGTGATAAAATTTGGAGAAAAAGCTGACAGTCAAGAAGAAAAAAAAGAGCTGAAGGAAATTGTAAATAAGGACATGAGGGAGGTAGATAATAAAGAATTCGAAGATAACGGAAGTGGAGAAGAAATATGTTCAAATTTATTTTCGATAATAGGAGTCAGTAATGAAAAATACATGTATGCCATATCTGATGAAGGAAAACTACTATGTTTAAATTTAGAAACTAGAGAACAAATGGGTTCTATGCAATTGAGTAAAAAAACAACTATATTTGATAAATACGAGTTATTAGACAATGGTTTAGCAATAGTCACAAAGAAACCAAAAAGTGAAAATAAGATCATTTGCAATATTTATGATGAAAGTTTGAATTTAAAGAGAGAGATAGACTTAAATGATTTGTTAGAGAAGGAAATCGAAATTGATGAGAGAAATGTATGTGTTTTAGAAGATGGAAAATCTTTGATTTTTACAGATAGTACGGACAAAAGTATATATATATGCGATATAGATAGCGGAAAAATAGACAAGATGAAAAGTTTAGAGGAAAAGGATACTATTCTGAATTTGGGTAGAATCGTTTATGACCACGGAATAGTTGGAATTAAAACATCTATTGAAGAAGGAGGAAAAAGAAATAATTATATAGGTATGATGAATGATAAAAATGCTGAAATAATCATAAATGAAATATCAGAAGGTGAAGATTATCAAGTAGGAGATATCCAAATTGCAAATGGTCTGTTGTTAGCTCACGATGTAGCTGTATTTGATGATAAGTACCTTTCAGGTAGAGTTGAAATAATAGACAGTGAAGGAGTCAAAAAGCTATTATTGCTAGATAAAAGAGAAGGAGAGAGGGTAAGTTTATCAAGTGATGGTAAAAAAATAGCGACGTGTTTTGCTCCAGATGATGAAAAATATATAATAAGAATTTATGATATTGATAAGCAAAAAATGGTACAGGAAATTGAAGGAAAAAAACTTAAAGAAAGAAGTAGGCTATATATGAGTTTACAATCGGATAAACTTTTTGTGCTGTATGGAGGTCATTTAAGAGAATATGATGTAAAAACCATAATGGGAAGTGTTTAAATGAAGCTTAGGATTAAGGAAGTAAGTAAAAGCTATAAAGACAAAAAGGTGCTATCTAGTGTGAGTTTCACATTAGAAGAAGGTGTTTATGGATTAGTAGGGCCAAATGGTGCTGGCAAAACAACATTAATGAATATAATTGTAGGTCTTTTGAAAGCTGATGGCGGAGAGGTGCTATTTAAATCGGATGAAAATAGTGATAATAATAAATGGGTGGATTTGCCAATAGAATATATTGGCTTTTTACCCCAATATCCAATGTTTTATAGAAATTTTACAGCAAAAGAGTTTTTACACTATATGACAGTTTTGAAAGATTATAAAACGAAGGATATAGACAAATATATAGATGAATTGCTTAAATTAGTAAATTTAGATGATGAAAAAAATAAAAAAATAGGGTCTTTTTCTGGTGGAATGAAGCAGAGGCTAGGAATAGCTCAGACTATAATAAATGAGCCCAAAATACTTATATTTGATGAGCCTACAGCAGGCTTAGATCCTAGAGAGAGAATTAGATTTAGAAATATAATATCGTCTATAGCGAAGGATAGGATTGTAATATTAGCAACACATATAGTAACGGATATTTCATTTATAGCTAAGGAAGTGATACTCCTAAAGAACGGTTTGCTTATAAGAAAGGGGACTCAGGAATATTTAGAAAATGAAATTTATGGAAAAGTTTGGGAGACAAAGACTGCCAGTGAAGAGATAATAAACTATATGAGCAATTTTAAAGTGAGCAATGTAGTTAATGAAAAAGATGGATATAATATTCGAGTTGTAAATGACGAAAAGCCTAATAGCGATGCTGTAGAAGTTGTGCCAACATTAGAAGATGTTTGCCTATACTATTTTGATGAGGTATAGCTATGGGTATTCTATTTTTTGAAATCAAAAAAAACTTTTTAAAGCCATCGATTTTGATATGTATAGTTGTGTTTTCTATTATAAATATTTTTAAAATTACAGTAGGATATGATAGTTTTTTATTAACTGAGCATCATATTGTATCTCCGCATACAGGTTATGAAAAAATATATGTTGAAAAATTGAGTGGTAAGTTGACAGATGAGAAGGTAAACTTTGTCAGAGGGTATTACAAAGAACTTTTAAAAGAGACGTCTAAGGTAGATTATAGTACTGAATACGATGAAAATAGGTATACGGGATATCTATTTGGTGATCTTAACTTGCTAAAACGTGATGTAATTCCCTTATTAGAATATAACTATATGTATAACTCTAATATGGTGGATGTATTAGATAAGGCAAATTATAATGTAAAATTTTATTCTAGTATAGGCAATAAATATGAAAGGGCAAAAAACAAGAGAATAGCTGAGATGTATAAAAATCGAAAAATCGAAGACACTACAAATAATAGGGGGATTTCTTATTATTTTAGATACGATTTTTCTGCGCTTTTAGTGATACTTTTATTGATATTTGGTCTTTCAACAGTATTTTGCAATGAAAATGAAACTCAAATGGTTGAATTGATACGAACATCTAAAAATAGAAAAAAGACTGTAACGATGAAATTCTTGGCTAGCTTTATATATGTATTTGCAATTAGCCTGTACTTCTACTTGATGGATTTGATACTGATTTATATGATTTCAGGTACTGATAGTTTTTTTGTTCCAATTTACAGTTTGCCATTTTTTAAACTTACTCCGCTCAACATGAGCGTAATTGGTTTTATATTTTTGGATTTTGGAATGAAATTTATGGTATTTACATTAATGGGAATATTTTTGCTTTATATATCGTATTATTTAAAGCGTACAGTAAATTCGCTTGTTTTTGGAATTATAGCTATTAGTAGTCTAATAATGGCTAATGATTTTTTCAAAACTGTACTAAATCCAGTATCTCTCATAACAAATTATTCTATGGTGAGAGAATTTGAAGGATTGAATGTATTTGGAATATGTGTATTAAACTACGAAGCAGCTATTATAGTAAGTATGAGTTACTTTTTTGTGCTTTGTGCGTGTATAAGAAAGCAGGCGATAAAATGGTATTAAAGAGTGAACTGAATAAACTGTTTTTCAAACAAAAAGGCCTAATAATAGTAATTTTATTTTTGATATTAGAGGGTGTATTTTGTTTTGTGAATATTAAAAATGATGATGTTTTTTTATCGGAGCTCGATAAGAAAAACTATAGCGAATATATGAATTACTTAGATGGCAAAATGACTGCCGATAAAGAAAGATTTATACTAAATGAGAATAAAGCCTTAGAAAAGGCAAAAATGAAATATGAAAATATTGTAGATGGATTTTATCGTAGAAAAATAGATGAAGAAGAGTATTTGGTAAGGTCTAAAAGTGTTTTAGAAGAGCTAAAAAAAGCAGACGCATTTTCAAAAATTTGGAGTCAATATAAATTTGTGAAGTTAAGCCCAAAGAATAGATATTTCATAGATGACAATATTTATTTTTTGTCAAATGATGGCATAGATTACGCTATGGTCGTATTGATTGGTGTTCTTGTATTGAACTTTTTATTTGTTGAAAAAGATACAGAGATGATAGCTTTCATAAAAATAAGCAAAAAAGGTGGTGTTTTGACAGCTCTTGTAAAATGGAGTATTGTTATGATTTTTACCATTAGTTTGGTTTTGAGTGTAGATTTTATTGAATATATAGCTGTAAGAATTTTTTTTGGGACTGATTTTTTAAATTACCCGATTCAGAGTTTAGAATTTTTTCAGAACTCTATATATCAGATTACAATAGGTCAATTTTGGCTTTATAGAACCATATTAAAAGCTCTTGGCTATGCTGGATTTGTGAGCATTATTTTGATTCTTTCAGAAATGACTAGAAATAAATTGTTCACTATATTTATCCCAGCAGCAATTTTATTTTTTCAAGAGTTGCTATTTGAGAATAGAACATGGATTTACAAAGTACCATTTCCCACAAATCTTATTCGATCAAGTGGATACTTTAGGGGAGATGTAGAAGTAATAAAATCTAAAGGCTCAGTTACAGAATATGCAAAAAAGCTTTTTGACAGTATAGCAATTGAATACTTGATTGCGATGATTGTATTTTGTTTACTTGTGATTATTTTAGCGCTTGTAATTATTAGCATATCGTATAGAAATAAGAGAAAAAATGCCAAAATAGGAATCATGTGCTGCGTTATGATTGTTGCTTTAAGCGGTTGTGCTTCGAGTAAGAATACAAAGGTCAATGAATACAATTTAAATATGAACAAAAACTTACTTGTAACTCAAAATGATGATGTATATATTACAAAAGAAGATCAAACGCTTGATATTTGTTATAAAGATTTTAGTCAAAAATTTGAATTAGATCGGGACCCTTTTTTAAAATTTGATAGAGATAAATATATTGATAAGGTCTTTTTAGACGATGATCGATGCTATATCAATTGTGCAAGACGCGGTATTGATATAAGGTATATTGATTTAAAGGATTTTTCAGAAAAAAAACTTTATGAAGAAAGAGGAGACAAGACAGATTATTTTTTGAATTTATATAAAGATGATTCTTTTGATAGAGATGAAGTTGATATTTGGAGTTTCTTTGTTAGAGAGAATTATCTTTATGTAATATGTCATGATAATGGAGTAATTAAGATAAATATGAAAAATGGAGATAAGAAAAAAATACTTGAAGATGGTGTATTTGATGGAAATATGGCTTTTGATGGAGAAAAAATATTTTATATAAATGATGAATTGACACTTAGGAGATATGATCTTGATACAGAAAAATATAGTGACGTCTTTGATAAAAACATTACATGTTTTTATCTATCACCTGATGATATTATATATTTTGATCAAGAGGGTCTGTATATATCAGATAGAGATGGTGGTAATCAAAGACTTATTATGAGCGGAGCTATAGAAGAGATTTCGTGTGATGATGAGTATGTATATTATACGAAGGTGAATGATTTGAAATTATATAAACTACCTAAAAATGGTGGGACAGAGCAGGTAATATGTGATGAAAAAGTTGTGAGATTTGAAGTACTATCTAATAGTAATTATGTATATTGTCAGATAAGTGATAGTGGAAAACAAAAGTATAAGCTGATAGAAAAATGATTAAGATGGCAAAAAGAGAATAGAGAGGACATATAGATTTTTAGAAAGGAAGCCCTAGTAACTGAGTTTTATTAAATGTTATTTTAAAACTTAGACACTAGAGCTTTTTTCATTTACCATACAAATGCATTGACAACTTCTGTCGGTAATGCTATTCTGATTATAGACAGAAGTTGTCGGTGTGGAGGTGCGATATGGAAGAAAAATATCGAAATATTGATATAAAAAATGAAAAAGTTTTAAGTATAATAAATGCATCATTTGAAGTTTTTGCAAAAAACGATATAGAGAAGGCATCTACAAATATGATAGTAAAGCAAGCAG
>JAOAQY010000241.1 GCA_025210965.1 Tissierellales bacterium | reverse complement strand
CTCGCCATATACTAGAGACGATAGAGTCAAAGGTATAATATATGCAGAGAGACCAGAAATGGGACTTTTAGTTGCTGTTGATGGCAAATATCACGGATTGATTCAGATAAAAAATGTAGTTGGAAATTACGGGGTTGGCGATGAAGTAGAATTAAGAGTTACGAGCGTAAGATCAGATGGTAAATTGAATCTTTGCCCAGGAGATAAGAGCTATAGAGCTATAGAAGGCGATGCGAAAATCATACTAGAGGCGATAATAGCAGCAGGTGGATTCTTGCCATTTAATGACAAAAGTGATGCAAATGCTGTAAAAAGAAGATTTAGAATGAGCAAGAATGCATTCAAAAAGGCACTTGGAAGACTTTATAAAGAAAGACATATCGTTTTTGAAGGTGACGGAGTTAAATTGGTAGAGAAAAAACACTAAAAAAGAGCGATTTAAAGGGCTTTAGTCTCAAATTTCATTTGAAATGAAATTTGGGGACTAGAGCCCTTTTTTAGGCACTTCTATTATTTATCTATGTCGATTGTAAACGATTTGAACTCCTCGAATTCAACATTTTCGTTACTAAATGTTTTAGTTGGCACTTCGCCTATTTTGTTAGAATATCCGGCTAAATCCTCGAAATACAATCTCCAAACGCCGTCTTTTTCAACGAAGAAATACTTAAATATTGGCGTGTATTGGAAAAATAAATTGCCATCTGAATCGTATCTAGATACAGTTAATCTTACAAATACATATTTATGATATGTCCTATCGGGATCTAAATCGTCGTAAACTTTTGATATTTCATATTTCATTTCTACTTTATCGGAATCTCTAAACATATAATTTAGAGCATCTTTTCCTGTATATGTTTTGTCATCGAATGTAATTCCTTTATCGATTTTCTCCATTTGCTCAATAGAATCAGATGCAAAGTCGTCAGCTATAATAGTAGAAAGCTCTTCTTTAGCTTTCTCTAAATCGAAATGCTCGTAGTAAAAACCATCCACTGATGCGATATATGCTTTAGTCATTTCTATTAAGTCATCTGATTTTTCTTTTTCTGTGCATCCTGTGCTAAATATGGCGAGTGCTAAGAGAGAGACCAATAAAATGCTTATTTTCTTAAATGTTGAAGTAGTCATGTACATTCCTCCTGAATTAGAATAGTTATTTTATTAAGGCTAGTGTAACATGAAGAAAATTTAACATCAATGATGAATGATGAAAGTTAAGTTGGATTTAATAAAAAAAGTATAGCTTACTGATAGTTCTGATATTCAAAAAGGTCATAGCCTTTTTAGGGACTATGACTTTTTTGAATATTAAATATTAAATTTCAGAATATCTGAACTGACGACTTGATAGATGCTAAATTTCATTTGAAATGAAATTTGGGGACTAGAGCCCTTTTTTGTAACTAGAAAATGCACTATGGTTGTAATGGGATGGTTATTTTACTATCTATCTGTATTATAGGAGAACTAAAGGTTATATTTACTTTATTAGCATCATTTTTTATATTGGGAATTATCTTTTGTATGTTAGCATTTTTTATGGAGTTTTCTTCTGCATATGGGTCAGAAAATTGTAATTTGATGCCATTGTAATTGTGTTCTACTAATTCAGATTGATTGGCACTGGCAGAAATATTTTTCAAATTTATTTTATTTGCGTTGGTCAGTGTTTTATCTATTATTAGTTCTAGTTTTTGAGATTTCTGATTATCGACAGAGTGATATTCTCCATTTTCTGTTTTAAATTTGAAAGAATTGGATTGTTTGCTCCAATTTATCTCATTTATTGATAAATCATATTTCCCAAGAGTTACACTTAGTGGTGTAGGAGTATTTTTGTTTATAGCAATGCTAGATTCAAGAGATTCATCTACAAAAGATGCATATGGAATGACTAGCTTCATACCAGCCTTTTGCCTATTATCAAGAAAGCTTAGGTCGCTGTCAAAATAAATAGTATTTGATGAACGTTTACCTGAGCAATAGTATTTTTTTCCACTACTATCTAGTAAATATATATCATTCATTGGAAGAGAAATGATTTGATTAGCGGAATTTGATTTTGTAAGCAAACTGATCTCTAACGCATCATCTACATAATTAGTTATTGTAGCTATTTTTGCGTTCAGATGTTCAACAGATATATAGCTATATTCTTCTGAAGAAATCTCAGGTAATTCAACCATTTCTATTGGCAATTTGTAGTTTTCGTAGACAATATCAAACTTATTTTTGAGTTTGCTGAAATCATAGGTGAATGATCCAAACCACTCAAATGTTTCAGAATCTTGTATGATGTCTAGAGTGTCTAATTCAACTATGCTGCCATTTTTATCTATTGCACTTATATTATTGTATAGAGGTAAATTGCTCTCTATATTCAGAATTACACTATTGTTTTCAGTATACGCTGAATTTACGACTATGTAATTCTCTTCATTAATTTTTATTCTTAGGGGTTCTAAGATGCCATATTGTCTATGATTATTATCTTCTACTAATATATTTATGCCGGGTACATACCTCAAAATATTTTGTGCGGCATAGCCT
>JAOAQY010000240.1 GCA_025210965.1 Tissierellales bacterium | reverse complement strand
TATTCATGACTAATATTTATTTGTTCATAGGTATTTTAAGCTCTTGTCCTACCAATACAACTCTTGGGTTTTTGATTGTCTCTTTATTTAACTCATAGATTTCTCCAAATCTATTTCCATCTCCAAGTTCTCTCATAGCTACATTCCACAAACAATCACCCTTTACAACTACGTATACGTTAGTTTCAGTAATTGTTTTTTCAGCTGTTTCTTCTTTTTTAACGTCTACAGCTACTTCTTTTTTTACTTCTTCTTTTTTTACTTCTTCTTTTTTGGCTACTTCTTTCTCAGTTTCTTTAACATCTTCTTTAGTCGCTTCTTTTACTTCTTCTTTAGCAACCTCTTTTATTTCCTCTGCCTTTACTTCTTTTTTCTCTTCTACTTTAGCTTCTTCTTTAACGATTTCTGTAGAAAGATTTGTTTTAAGTGATGATATTTCTTCTACTGTCATACCTAAATTTGTAAGGTATTTTGTAGCTGCTTCAGAAAGATCTACCTTTGATATATCTGTTCCCTTTTCCAATCCGCAAACTACAGTAGTAAGCGATGTCATTATATTGCTATCAATTATAGCATTGTACTGCTCGCTTCCCTCTTCAACTTTATAGTAATTTTTGTATGTTACCATGTAATCATCAACTACTTCATCTAAGCTAGCTCCCATCAAGCACTCAAGTACTGCACTTGCAAAACCAGCGCGGTCTTTTCCTTCTGTACAATGTACTAGATATGGTCCCTCATTTTTGCTAAGAAATTTAAATCCTTCAGCCAATTTCTTTCCAAAATCTTCTCCAGCAATATCAACTGTCATATTCAAGCACTTAACTTGACCTGCATCATAAAGTGATTTATAGTACTCTGAATTAAAATCATCTTTGGCAATATATCCAGCTATCTCTTCTTTAGAATCAGCTAAGTTCATCACGGTTTTTACTCCAGCATCTTTAACTAAAGCATTTGAATAAGCTGCCCTTCCAAGTTCATTGTTTATAGGGCTACTACTTCTGTAAAGTACTCCTTTAGCCATTCCAGATGTTTCTATATTTCTAAAATTTGCAAATACCGCATCTGTTGCATAATCCGAACGCTCATTTGTACGCTTCAATTGATGAAGTAAGTACTGTGCTAAATATCCTTCTTTTTCTGAAAGTGAAAATGTAAGCTCAGTTCCAACTTCTGCATTATAAGTTTTTGCAAAATTACCCATATTTATCGCAACTATAACTACATCTTTTTCTTTGTTGTCTCTAACCAGAAGACTTCCAGTATCTACATCGCTATACGATGTACAAAATGGCATTTCTAGCTCTTCTTCCCCAACATTTACCTTAAGCATATCCCCCAATTCATAACCAGCATCGTAAAATGCTGCTGCTTTTACGTCCATTATAACATTTCCGTACTTCTGTACTTCTACTACTGCTCCCTTGACTTCTTTTAGACCCTCTTCTGCACTAACTGTTCCAACTAGTGCGAATGTCATAGCCAAAACCATGATCATCGTAACAATCTTTCTAAACTGCTTCATACCTTCTCCTGCTACTCAAAATATGGACAAACCTACCCATATCGAGATTATTCCCTGTTCAGCGTGTCTGATTTTGTGACTGCAAGAGTACACTACTTTCATTTGACATAACACTCCGAGGGCGTAAATTCCGAACTAGCCATCCGTACACACTTACAACAGCTTTATCATGCTATTTTGTAAGTTTTTGCATCTCTAAGATTAATACTTGCTTGTAGATCCCTATCAATAACTAAACCGCATTCATTGCAGATATAAACTCTATCAGAAAGTTTTAAGTCTTTCTTTATGTGCCCGCAACATGAACATAGTTTTGATGATGGATACCACCTATCTACAATCCGCAGTTCAATGCCTTCTTGTTTGCATTTGCTAGTAAGTTTTACTCTAAATTCATAAAACTTTTGATTAGAAACAGCTTTTGACAAGTGGCGATTTTTCATCATACCTTTTACATTCAAATCTTCAATCGATACATGAGATGGTTTGGATTTCACTATCTCATGTACACATTTGTTGATGTAATCGGTACGAATATTACTTAATCTTTGATGAAGTCTTTGTACTTTGACTGTTTGTTTATGGATATTTTGCCTAGTAGCTCCTCCTTTTTCTAGTTTTTTTGTTTTTTTAAGACATTCATATTTCCTTGAAAGTCTTACTTGTTCACGTTTTAACTTTTTTTCTAGTTTTTTTACTCTTGAAGTTTTGTTTATATTCTTTTTTACAACTTCATTACTAAAAATAGCAAAATCTTTTATTCCTAAATCTATTCCAATTGGTTCAGTTTTAGGTTTGTGGTTCTCAGTTTTTTCTACTTCGCAAACGATTGATACATAGTATCTCCCTGCTCGCTCTGTAACAGTTCCATTAATAACCTTTGCATTGGTTGGAATATATCCAAACTCTTTAATTCTCACCCATTTTAAGGTAGGTATATTGACTCTATGACGCTCTATTTTCCAGTCAGTTTTGTTATTCTTTGGAAAATACAAACTGACTTTAGACTTTCCCTTTTTCTTAAATCTAGGGAATTGTGCTTCGCCTTTAAAGAATTTTTTATATGATAGCTCAGCGTTACATATAGCTTTCTTTCTAGCCTTGCTTCCGCAATCATTAATCCACTTGTACTCGTCTAGAACTTTGATTTCATTGTTGACATATTTATCAAAGTTATTAGCTGATATAAAGGCACTTTTTTTATCTAATTTTCCATCTTTAAAGTTCTGATAAAGTGATTGATTTTTAGCAAGGTAAGCATTATATAACCATCTACAAATTCCCAGTGATTGATTAATCTTCTGAATCTGCTTTCTTGTTGGTTTTAGTTCCACTTTGTATGCCCTTTGCAATCTCTTCATCCTCCTTACCTAAGCACCTTAAATGACACGTTAAGTATCTCTGCAAAATCTTTAGGTTTATAATTTGTAATATGTTTCATTTGTCCATCAACTCCTTTGAGTATATTTGAACACTTTCAACCACATTTATCAACATTTTTAATAACTAAAGCGTTTCTCCTTCAAAATCTAAATTAATATATCTACTTTATTCTATTATTTATCTCAAAACATTTCAACTTTTTTACTATGATATAATACATCTATAATCGTATTATTTAAAGGAGGATTATAATCATGATG
>JAOAQY010000239.1 GCA_025210965.1 Tissierellales bacterium | reverse complement strand
TTCAAATGCTCCAGGCACCCAAATCAATGAAATATCATTTTCATCTACACCATGTCTCTTTAATGCATCTATTGCTCCATCTAGTAATTTTCCTCCGATAAATTCATTGAATCTTCCAACTATAATGGCATACTTTCCTTCACTTGCTATTAAATTTCCTTCGTATACGTTCATTTTTATTCCTCCAATTAATTTTTATTTATTTTTCAATTTAAATAGAATATTATTTCTAAATTATTTCGCACTGCTAAAATCTAGTATGTGCCCCATTTTTTCTTTTTTTGTATGCATATAAAAATCGCTTTTTTCATTATGATTTGTCTGAATAGACACCCTTTCAACTATTTCCAGTCCATATCCACTAAGTCCCTTTATCTTCTGAGGGTTATTTGTCATTAGCCTTATTTTACCAAGACCCAAATCGGACAATATTTGAGCCCCTATCCCATACTCTCTCAAATCATCTTCAAATCCAAGAGCTAAATTAGCCTCGACAGTATCCATACCTTCATCTTGAAGTGCATAGGCTTTTATCTTATTTAATAATCCTATACCTCTTCCCTCTTGTCTCATATAAAGAACTACTCCCTCTCCAGCAGCTTCTATTCGCTTAAGAGCGTCAGCTAATTGATCTCCACAATCACATCTGATTGAACCAAATGCATCACCAGTCAAACATTCAGAATGAACTCTAACCAATGTAGGATTTTTTTCTTTAACACTGCCCTTTACAATGGCAACATGATGCTGACCTGTAAGCTTATCTAAATAGCCAATCATATTGAAATTACCATATTTCGTTGGCAATTTAGCTTCTGATATTCTTTCCACCAATTGTTCATTTTTTCTTCTATATTCAATTAAATCTTCTATACTTATCATTAACAAACCATGTTCTTTACAAAAAACTCTTAGCTCCGGTACTCTAGCCATAGTCCCATCGTCACTCATTATTTCACAGATTACCCCCGCCGATTTTAATCCTGCCATTTTCGCTAAATCAACAGCAGCTTCAGTATGTCCAGCACGCTTGAGTACACCGCCAGCCCTAGCTCTTAGTGGAAATATATGTCCTGGTCTTGTAAAATCCTCTGCTCTTGCATCATCTTTCAGTAAGTTCTCTATAGTCATAGCTCTTTCAAAAGCAGATATTCCTGTTTTAGCATCCTTACTATCTACAGATACTGTAAATGCAGTTTCCTTTGCATCTGTATTATTTGAAACCATCTGCCCTATAGCTAAATCATTTAATCTATTTTCCTCCATTGGCATACATATTAGACCTCTACCATATTTTGCCATGAAATTGATTGCTTCTGGATTAGCTTTTTCAGCTGCCATCAATAGATCGCCTTCGTTTTCTCTATTTTCATCATCAACTACAACTACCATCTCACCTTTTTTTATAGCTTCTATAGCTAGTTCTATTTTATCAAAATTTTCCATCATTTCTCCCCCTACGCATATCCATTTTCTCTCAAAAAGTCCATTGTCATTCCAGTCTTTTTCGTACTGCTGTGCGATGTACTCATCATATTAAATACATATTTACCTATAGCATCAGCTTCTAAGTTAACCCATTCTCCAATAGTTTTTGATGTGAGTGTCGTTTCTTCTTGGGTCTTTGGTATTATAGAAACAAAAAAACTATTCGCACCAATCTCAGCAATTGTAAGGCTGGTACCATCTATCGCAATAGAACCTTTTTTTACCAAATATGGTTTTATACAGTCTATAGCTTCTATTTCAATCCAAATTGCAAAGTCTTCTTTTCTTATACTCTTTATTTTTGACTTACCATCTATATGTCCACTAACTATATGACCTCCAAATCTGTCGCCTAATTTAAGTGCCCTTTCAAGATTTACTTTTGCTCCAATTTCTATATTTTCAAAAGATGTATATCTAATAGTCTCTGCCATCAAATCCGCTTCAAAATAATCTTTTCCAAAAGACGTAATAGTAAGGCACACTCCGTTAGTACTTATGCTATCCCCTAATTTAATTCCACTAAGTATTTTTTGAGCTGATATCTTAAGTCTCATAGAATTGTTTACTCTTAATTTATTTTTAACTTGTCCAATTTCTTCTATCAATCCTGTAAACATATGCTATCACCTCTTCACCTTTGAAGTTAAAAGTATGTCTTTTCCAAGTTTCTGATAACTAAAGTCCCCGAGCTTCATAGCATCTTTCATATGCTCTATACCATCTCCTTCTACAGATGATTTAGCATTTTTACCACCAATTATAATCGGTGCTATAAAAAACATCACTTTATCAACAATATTACTATTCATTGCACTATAGTTAACATTAGCTCCACCTTCGATCAACACACTATCTATGCCCATTAAACCTAATTTAGTCATTAATTCTTTTAGGTCAACACCCGTATCCACTTTTCGAATTCTAATTACTTCAGATCCTCGTTCCTTAATTTTTCTTTCTTTTTCTTCTGACATATCCTCAGTAGTTGCAATTATGGTTTTACTTGAAGACTCTGCATCCATAACTTTAGAATTTAATGGTATCCTACCTCTAGTATCAACAACTATTCTAATTGGATCATTTAACTTCTCAGTTTCGGACCTGGCTGTAAGACTAGGATCATCATCTATTACAGTTTGGACTCCAACTAATATCGCGGCTACTTCATTTCGTATTTTATGAGAAAATTCCCTTGATTCTTTTCCTGTAATCCACTTTGATTCGCCTGTTTTTGTTGCTATCTTACCATCTAAACTCATTGCAGATTTCAATATGCAAAATGGTCTCTTTGTCTGTATATATTTTATAAATTTTTCGTTTAATTTTTTTGCCTCATTTTCTAAAACTCCTACGCTAACCTCGATTCCATGCGCTCTTAACTTCTCTACACCTTTTCCACCAACTAGTGGATTAGGGTCTAACATGCCAACTACAACTCTCTTTATTTTTTCTTTTATAATTCTGTCTGTACACGGCGGTGTTTTGCCAAAATGAACACAAGGTTCTAAATTAACATATAGTGTAGCACCCAAAACAGGTTCTATAGCATTTTCAAAAGCATTTATCTCAGCATGCTTTCCACCATAATTTGAATGATATCCTTCTGCTATTATTTCACCATCTTTTACAATTACGGCTCCTACAAGTGGATTTGGATTAACCCTTCCCTTTCCCATTTCTGCTAATTGGAGTGCTTTTCTCATAAATTCACTATCCATGTTTTCCCTCCTTTTAGACCCTTAGTGCTTTTTGAGGCAATATAAAAAGCTCTGAAGATAATCTTCAGAGCTTAAAAATACCACAATCAAATAAGACAAAAAACGCCTTATATATCACAACCTTCTATCATCCAGACTTTACTGTCGGTCTTGGAGTTTCACCAAGTCAGCCAATCGGCTCGCGGACTATAACCGCCGGTCGGGAATTTCACCCTGCCCTGAAGGATCTATTAAATTTTACAAATTCATATTACCATGTTTTTTTGACAATAGCAAGTCTTTATTTCAAATATTCTTTATTACTTAACTTGTTTTTCTATTATATTTTGAAGATCCACGTCTTCTTTTTTGCCAAAAAATCATTTGATTTTGAGTGGCGATTTTATCCATTCCAACTTTTTCTAATACTCTTATTGAGCCAATATTGTCTTGCCTGCATTCTGCAATTATATACTCTGCTCCCCTTCCATACGCCCATTTCATAAGCGATTCCACTGCCTCTGTTCCATAACCAGAATTTTGAGCACTCGCAACTATGCTGTAACCAATTTCAACAATTCCATCATCATCTACAATGCCTTTAAATCCACCATCACCTATGAGTTTTCCATTCTCTTTCTTGAATATCAGCCAAGGACCCCATCCTTCTAGATTTTTATTTTGCTTTACAACACTTAAATATTTCAATATATGCTCGCGTTCGTACCCTCTTTTTTCGCACATTTCCTTTTCACATGAAATCAATATTAATCTATCAGTATCTATTCTCATATGTTTTATCTCCCTATAAATAGTCTATAATAAATTCTATCATAATATTCTGCTATAGTTTATGGTAAGTAAATGTATAAGAAAACATACCCTATAATACAAAGGTGCCCAGCCAAAAATATTCCATCAAACATGGAAATGTTTTAAGCTTGACACCAAATTTCATATTGCTATATAGTTTATTTTATGCTGGTGAAGGTGCATCATTTATTATTTTAACTTTAAATTCCTTTACTACTTGACCATCCCCACTAGTTCCTGTCAATGTGTATATATCACCAATTTCTGGTGCATCATCCACATTTCCTGATATATCAAGTGTTCTACCATTATCGCTCACAATCAAATCTATCTTTGAAGAATCACTTATCGTCCAATTTATAGTTTGATTGCTAACGCCAGAAGGTAATAAAGTTGCTGTAACATCAGCTCCACTAAACAATGCTCCTATTTCTATAAACCCGTCTAAATAACTGTCACTTGTTATAACTATATCATTTGCTTGTACCTTTACTGTAAATTCACACGATGCAGCTGGTATATTACTAGGCGAGTGATCTACCGAAATAGAAGCAACTCCGCCCCCTACCGCTGTTACTAAACCTTGGTCATCAACCCTAACAATATTTTCATCTGAGCTCGTCCATGTCAGCACAGGATTAGTTACATCATCTGGCTCTAATGTCGCTATCAATTGATAAGTATCACCTGCATCTAAAGTCTTGTCTGAAACATTTAATGTTAAATGTGTTGCCCAAACTGGTTCTACGATTACATCACAGCTTGCATTTACACTTCCATCTGAATTTCTAACTCTTATTGTCGTGTTTCCTTCAGCAATTCCTTCAACAGAACCATCGCCCACACTTCGAGCTATACTTTCGTCATCACTCGACCAAATAAGCTGTGAATCCGTCGTATTAGAAGGCTCTAATGAATAAACTAATTGTATAGTTCTTCCCAATCCTATACTCTTAGTTGTCTCTAAATTTATTCCAGTAAGAGGAATACTGTCTTGAACTATTTCAATTGGCACAATTATAAATACATTGGTATCAGCCGTTTCTCCTCTCAAACTATAGGTAGCTCCATTTTGAAAATCATCATTAGACAGCGCTTGTATAGTAAGTGTTTTTCCACCATCAGCTTCTATTAAATTCACCTTATCTGGTGTAGTATTAACTGTCCAATTAATTTGCTGTGCAGTTGCATCTGTAGGCAATACTCTAGCAGTAATTACCTTATCTCCCGTAGATGAATTTATCTGTACTTTTTCATTTGTAAGTCCAGTAATGACTTCTATTCCAGTAGTTTCTATATGAGGAATTCTACCAGTTAATTGACATGTTGCTTGCTTTCCATTGCTTGTTTCCGCTCGCAATGTTGTATTTCCAGCCCCTACTACCGTCACACGACCACTATTATCTATTGTAGCCACGTTAATATCACTGCTTGACCAGCTTAAATTCTTATCAGTTGCATCTGCTGGTAATATTGTAGGTGTCAAATCCCAGCTTTCACCAATATCTAAATCCAGCGCAGTTTCTAACAATGATACTGACTCGACTTCTACAACACTTGGTGTTGGTTCTGGTGTTGGTTCTGGCGTTGGTTCTGGCACTGCTTTAGTAACTATGCTACACTTTGCAAATACACCATTATCGGCTTTAGCAATTATATCAGCTTGACCTTCTTTAATTGCTAAAACATTTCCCGTACCATCTACTTTTACAATGTTATTATCACTACTAGACCATTGAATATCTTTGTTCTCTGCTTCTACTGGATCTATAGTAGCAATAATTTTAGCATTCTCTCCTACATTCATTTCTAATGACTCTACATTTAGAGTTATACTTGAAACTTCGACCTCTTTAGAAATAACTTTTACCAAACATTTTGAAGTTTTATCATTGCTAGTTGATACAATTACATTAGTCTCTCCTTCACTAACCGCAATTACTTTTCCACTGCTACTCACACTCGCAATATTTGAGTTTTCACTAGACCAATTAAGACTTTTATCTGATGCATTTTGTGGATTAATCTCTGCACTTAGGGTAAAACTTTTTCCAATCTCTAATTCTATACTATTGTTGGAAATAACTATTTTTTCTACAGAAATAATTTCATCATCGTTATCGTCTTCATCTCTGTCTTCGTCTTCATCATCGTCTTTGTCTTCATCTCTGTCTTCATCTTCGTCATCGTCATCGTCTTCATCTTCGTCATCGTCGTCTTTGTCATTGTCTCTATCATCATCTTTATCTTCATCTCTGTTGTCGTCTCTGTCTTCGTCTTCATTTGACTTTTCACTTTTTTCTTCTGTATTTGAACTACTACTTCCCTCATTATTTTCATCATATATTATGTTTTCATTTATATTATCTTCAGCTACATCGGGCTGTATTTTATTTAGCTCTTGCTCTTTAATTTGTTTATTTATTTCAATTTGCTTATCTACCTTCTCTAACATATCAGCATCTACCCTATCAGGGCTTTCTTTTATAGATTCTAAAACAAAATCATTAAGCTTTTCAACTTTAAGTTCTTCTATTTCTACCTCTATAATCGATTCTAATTCTGTATTTTCATTCTCTGATGCGTCGCTTCTTTCCACTACAGCCTCTTGTCCCTTAAAAATAAGAACTTCTTCCTGATTTTCTTCTACTACACTTCCTTGCTTTTTATTGAGTTTTTCCTTATCTTTTTTTTCTCTAGAAAAAGCTACAACACCTTCTACTACTTTTACATTTGTTTTTTCATCTTCTTCTCCCACATAAAACTTTGTACCACGAACTCCCATTATAGCTGTAGGTGTTTTTATTTCAAATTTTGAATCTTCTTCTAATTTTTTGTTGATATCGACCCAGATTTCACCAGTTGCCAAACTAAGTTTTGTTTTGCCAACACTATCTCCAATTTTCTCTTTAAGTGTTGTTACCTGTATTAACGTATCGGCTCCAATTTTTACTTCTTTATATCTGTCAATTTCTAGATTAACCCACGAATCCAATCCCGTTTCAATACTATCACCTTGAGTCAATGACATTCCCTTAAATGCCTTTAATCCAGTTTCTTTGCCGGCTTGCATCATTTGGACATCACCTGAAAAATCAACAATTTTGGCTACAATTTTTCCCTCTTCCTCTGCTAATGAAAAAGGCGTAGCTGTCATTATGATAATCATAATCAATAGCCACGCCATCCGCTGCTTTAATTTTTGCATTCGCAACAACTCCTTTCACAAACCCCTTCTCTTTTGTATAGTTATCTGAATTATATCACATTTCTATTCTTTAATGTATTTTTTTTATTTATTTTATTGTTATGTAACTCAATGTATATAAATAAATATCGCAGTCAAATAGGCATATTTGACTGCGATTCTAACAATATTCTTTACCCTACAATTTAAATTTATCTACTATTTCATTAAAATCTTTAGATAAATCATTTAACTCTCTAGTACGATATTTAATTTTTTCAAGTACTAAGTTCTGTTCTTCTACTGATGCCGCTACCTCTTCTGTTCCAGCTGAAGCTTCTTCAATAATTGCTACCATAGCATCCATTTTCATCATTGCTTGATTTTTTTCTTCTTCTATTTTCAACATATCCTCTACCAATTTTTCTATGCCTTGTTTTGTTAATTCAAGTGAATTTGACGTTATTTTTGTATCTCTCTGCGTTTCATTTAATCTTGTATCTATTTCCTTAGCCGTATTATTTGATTTTTTCATACTGCTTGTAGCATTTTCAACATCTTGTTGTATAGTTTCAATTAAACTCGATATCTCCACTGTTGATTTAGCTGTTTCCTCTGCTAATTTTCTTATTTCTTCCGCTACAACTGCAAATCCTTTGCCTGATTCTCCAGCTCTAGCCGCTTCAATTGCCGCATTTAGAGCTAGCAAATTAGTTTGTTCTGCAATTCCTTGTATTGTAGTTACAACATTTCCAATAGTCTCCGATTTTTGAGCTAATTCTTCAACTCTATTGTTTGCATCTTTTATTGCATTATGGTTTTCTTCCAACTTATCAAATAAAACTTCTAAATGCACCACACTTTCCATATTAGCATCATATGTTTTTTTAGACTGCACTTTTAATCTATCCGCTATATCAATAGCATCTTTTATCTTCATTGCAAGATCTATAAGCGTTTTGTTTACAAATTCCATTTCACTTGCCTGTTCCGTAGCACCCTTTGCTAATTCTTCGCTTGTCTGACTTATTGTATTCATCGTGTTGTAGCTTTCATCTGATGATAATGCTATTTCTCTAGACGTATTTTCAATTTCTGATGCATGATCTTTTATAACTCCTATTATCGATCTTAACTCCTCTCTCAAGGTTAATGCATTTCTTCCCATATCTCCAAATTCATCTTTTTTGTTTTCAATTTCTTTGCAATCAATAATTTCTTTTAAATTCAAATTTGACGTATTTTGTATAATTTTTAAAATTTTATTTATAGGCTTTGTCATAGAGATTGTTACAACATAAGTTATTGCAAATCCTATAATCAGTATTACAAATGCTATAATCACAAATCCTCTTATTAGATTATTTAGTGGTTCCTCTATTTCACTAATTGGCATAACCGCTATAAATTTCCATCCTGTATTTTCTATACCATACGATTTAAAATATTTTTCTTTACCATCATAGTCTTCAATTCTCAATCCATTTTCATTTTTCAACTCAGCTATTTTCTTAAGCTGCCCATCTTTTATATTAGTTATCAAATTAAACTTTTCCTTAGTCGGATTAAACTCCGTATGCTTATGTACCAATATTCGATTTTGATTATCAATCAGAAATCCATATCCATTTTTTCCTATTTTATTTGATTCTACCATAGCTACAACTTTATCGAGTTTCAAATCCATTCCAACGGTTCCTGTTATATCTCCACCTGCATGAATTGGGGCTGCAATTGTTACAACCATATCACCAGTTCCCTGATCTACATATGGAGCTGTAAATATTAACTTTCCTTTTTGATGTGCAAGTTCATGCCAATCTTGATCATGATAGTCATAGTCTTCACCAGGAATCCAACCATCTGAAGATACCAATTGATTGTCCTCTATCCCTGCATAAAATATTGACCCATATTTTGCTTCATAGCCAGCTAAATATTTCTCCAGTCGCTCTGAATCAATTTCTTGTTTTGATGAAATATCATAAGATAAATTATCAAGTATTATCGATTTATTTTCAAACCAACAACTTATTTCTCTTCCATAAGTTTGAACTATTTGATCAATTTTTTCATCGCTAAGCTTTAATAAGTTATCTTGCGATAATCGATAACTGAAAATCGAACATACCAAAACACTAAGTAAACAAATAAATCCTATAGAACACATTAATTTAATTTTAATACCTTTTCTCACTAAAATCCCCCCACAATTTATTTATGAACACGATTACACACTTTCATTATAGGAACTATCAATTAATATTGTCAACTTATATTATCTTTAACCAAAAAAAATACCAAAATCTATATCTATTTGTATTTTGAACAGATATAGATTTTGGTATTAATATTTGTATTTATTCTATTTTTTTTCTTCTGTCTTCACTTCAACCACTACTTCTTTAACCTCTGCGGTTTCTTTAGCCTTAGCTTCTTCTTGTGCTTTTAATTCTGCTGCTTCTGCTAAAAGTTGATCTATTTCATTTTGTGTATGACTAGCATAAATATTTCTTATGCCTTCATTTTCTCCCAATCCATGTAAATAAATTTCCACTTCATAGCCTGCTTTTTCTAATATGCTTTTCCAAGAATCTTCTTCTTCACCAGCCATATCATTTTTTGCATGATCTCCTGCAACTAACATAAATGGCATCAATGTAACTTTTTTTACCTTATTTTCTTCTAATCGCTTTTTAACTTCTTCTATGCTTGGGTAGCCCTCTACAGTTCCAACAAATACATTTTCATATCCTAAATCATGAAATACATAGTCCATAGCCGGGTATGTCGAATTTGCAAAGTGATGAGTTCCATGACCCATAAATACTACTGCTTCGCCTTCTTTTCTCTCTGGTAATTGTGATTCTAATGCCTTTGCTACGTTTTTATAATCTTCAACCGAAGTCAATAGCGGACTAGCTACTTCAAATGTATTAAATGACTCAGCATAAGGAGTGCTTTCTTCAACTAATTCATCGTACTCAGCTCCATTCATTATGTGTAGTGGCTGAACTATGATATCTGTATATCCTTCTTTTTTGAATTCTTCCATAGCTTCTTCTACCGTATTTACTTTAACTCCATCTCTCTTGTCAATAATCTTAATTATCATTTTAGATGTGAATGCTCTTTTTACATCATATTCTGGGAATGTTTTTTGAATTTGCTTTTCAGCAGCTTCAATAGTAAGCGCTCTAGTATCTGCGTGACTTGTTCCAAAGCTTACTACTAAAATCCCTTTTTTGACTTCTTTTTGTTGATCTGCTTGTATTGTCTGAACTGCTTTTTCTGCAGTTTCATTAGCCAATACACTTGCTCCCCCCAAACTTGTTACACCTAACATCAATACCATCGCAAAAATCGCTAATTTTTTCATTTAAAATCTCTCCCTCTTTTTCTATTTTGAGCATGAGCTTTTATAATAAAAAAAGTCAACTTGAAACACACAAGTCAACCTTAAAATATTCTAAATTTATTAGATTAAAACTCATACTTCCCACCGAAGTTCAAAAGTCTACAACTTTTAGTTCTCATTCATGGCAGGTCTCCTGACTTATAGCTCAAACTTACTCTCTTTGCCTTCCCAGATAAATCCAGTGGCTCATACAGATTTCATAACTATTTACAGTAGCGGGGGCTGTAGAGGAATTTCACCTCTTTCCCTTTTAATATCCAGTATTAATCTAGATAACCATAAAAGCATATTATTCTATTTCCTAGTCCATTATAACTAAAATAAATAATTAATTCAATAATTTTACATACTAATTTCTATCTATTTACAAAAATGACAATTGCTTTTCTCCATAATCCGATTGATATCTCTCAACTATATCTTTCATTCTATACAAAATGCCGTGAATTTCACATTCTTTTTTAAAAATATCAAAAAGTTCAGTCGCTTTAGGAGATTTACAATTATAATTAGTTCTAAATTGATCAATGTATTTTTGACACATTCCTGGAAATATTTTTTCAATTTCTTTCAAAAAATACACCCTTTGATTTTGTCTTAATGTCATGCCAAATGAAGGATATATAAACTTTGCTCCTGATTCATTAGCTTTTTTAATAATCTTCAATATATTGTTTTCATTATCTTCTAAAAAAGGTATAACTGGCATCATCAATATTCCTGAAAATATTCCTATCTCAGACATTTCATTTATAACTTCAAATCGAGATGAGCTACAATTGACCCTAGGTTCTATTTTTTTTGAAAGCTCATCATCCGCCGTTGTAATTGTAATTTTAATTAAAACCGGCGCCCTTTTCTTTATTTCTAGTAATATGTCCATATCTCGTAGTATCAAATTACTTTTAGTCGCTATGGCCACTCCAAAACCATATTTTGCTATTTTTTCTAATGCTTTTCTAGTTAATTTCAAATCTTTTTCAAAAGGATTGTATGGATCAGACATAGCTCCCAAACCAATAACCCCAGTTCTCCGTTTTCCTCTAAGTTCTCTTTCTAAAATATTTATCGCATCTTTTTTCGCTTTCACTGTATCAAAATTGTCTATATGATAACATTCACTCCTACTATCACAATAAATACATCCATGGGAACATCCTTTATACAAGTTCATATTGTAATGACACCCAAACCATGGATTACTTTTAGAATAACCTGATAAAATAGTTTTTGCATCAATCCATTCCAATCTTTTCACTCCTTTTAGATGTATTCTATCAGTGAATTTACGACAGCTATTTGTCCTATTTCAAAACTGTATGCATATACTTTTTTGCTTCATTCCAAGCAATTTTGTAATGTTTTCCTTTAGAGCAAAATATAGAATCCGGACTATGCCCTTCATCATTATTTGCATCATAATTAAAAATACCTATTATTTCATTTTCATCATGGCAATCCCTATATCCTTCAAATTTTAAATTTACCACACCTCTTCCACTTGTATAAATAGCTATCTTTTTTTCATATCCTCTAAATTTTGATACTGGAACTATACCTGAAACAATGGCATAATCTTCATCTAATATTGGTTCTTCACTATCAGCTTTTAGTATCTGTAAATCAGATAACAGCTTTCCAATACATTTGGATGGTACTTTTATTTTGAATTTGTAATATGGTTCGAGTAATTTACTCTTAGCTTCTTTTAATCCTTGTCTAATAGCTCTATAAGTGGCTTCTCTAAAATCGCCACCTTCAGTGTGCTTGTTATGGGACTTTCCTGTTAGAAGTGTTATTTTCACATCAGTAAGTTCACTTCCAGTAAGCACTCCTCTGTGTTTACGTTCAAAAACATGTTGCTTAACTAAATTTTGATAGCCAATTGATAAATCATCTGCATGACATTTATTTTCAAATAGAATTCCACTCCCTCTCTCTCCACTCTCAATTTTTAATTGAACTTCTGCATAGTGTTTCAATGGTTCAAAATGTCCACTTCCTATAACTTCTCCAACTATAGTCTCCTTATATATTATTTCTGGCTCATCAAAACTAACCTCTACTTTAAATCTATCCATAATAGATTCTTTTAAAACCTCAAGTTGTATCTCCCCCATAGTGTGAATATATATTTCACGTCTATCTTCATTCCAAAAAACCTGAAGTGATGGATCTTCATCATCTAAAAACTTGAAATATTTATATGCTAATTTGGGGTCAATATTTGATATAAATTTCACTTTAGTTTTTAATACTGGGTATATTTCATATTCTTCATCAGATTTTAATATTCCAACGCCTTGTCCTACTCTAGTTTCACTTAAGCCTCTAATTGCTGCTAATTCACCAGCTTTTATCTGATTGATTTTTTTTCGATTTCTTCCATTTATTCTAACTATTTCTGTAATTTTCTCATTTATCTCATCAGCTCCATATTTTAAGTAGTCTCTGACTTTAATTTGACCAGTATAAGCCTTTACATATGACCATCTAGCTCCGTCTTTATCATATACTACTTTGTATACTTTGCCTCCAAATGCACTATCTTCATTGTAGGCTGTACTTGTAAATCTATCAAATCTACTAAAAAACGATTCCACACCATTATTTTTTAATGCTGAACCACTTATATAAGGAAATACTTTTCTATTTCTTATAGCTTCTGTAAAGCAATTTTGCCATATCTCATTATCAAAGTCATCGTTTAAATAGCCTTCAAGCCATTCGTCTTTTAACTCAGCAATGCTTTCAATTAGCTCTCCACTCAGCTGACCTCCATCATCAATGTCTTTCAAATCAATCATTTTTATATTGAAGTTTTCTTCAAAATGTTTAAGTACATTTTGCTCTACTGCTCCTACCCTATCTATTTTATTTATAAATATAAATGTCGGTATATTATATGTATCTAAATATTCCCAAATAGTTTCAGTATGAGCTTGCACCCCCTCAACAGCACTTACAATCAATACTGCATAATCTAAAATAGGGAACGCCCTCTCCATTTCAGATGAGAAATCTATATGCCCCGGAGTATCTAATATATAATATTTAGAATCATTATACTCAAAATACCCTTGGCCAAAATATATAGTAATACCTCTTTTTTTCTCTATATCGTCATCATCTAGAAAACTATTTTTGTGATCTACTCTACCTGCTTTTGAAATAACACCCGCATTGCAAAACAGCTGTTCCGAAAATGTTGTTTTACCTGCATCTACATGTGCTAGTATCCCTATAGTTTTTTTCATATTACCACCTCGTTTCTTATATTTTATGGCAATATTTTTTTCAAGTCAAAAATATTCGAATTTTTTTCTCATTTTTGTAATTTGTTAAACATTTTTATTTACAGCGTTGACTTATCTTGCGTTTTATTATACAATATTTTCATAAATATATGTATATTTTGAAATATCTGTATTTTTATGATTATATGCGCGTGTAATCTCAAATAAGACATAAGAAATATCGACATAAATCTAACACTAAAAAATTTTAAAGAGGTGCTTATTTATGAAAAAATATCATAGTAAAAAAGTAACACTACTTCTAGCTGCTGCGACATTGGCTACCCAATTCCCATTTGCAAATACAGCTAATATAGCTTTAGCATCTGAATCAGCTAACTCAGATGACTCTTTCGATGAATCTCTAGCTCAGATGTTTATAGAAATGATTGAAAATGATGCTGATTATTGTACCCGTAATGCAACTGTCGCTGATAGGATTCTAGAAAGCAATGATTTAGAACGCTATTATGGAATATTTACAAACCACATTTCAAGCGCTAAATCAACAAAAAATGATTTAGTAAATAGCTTTGGAGTTCCATCAGATTCCCAATCTCTAGTAAAAATAGATTCTTTAATAATCACTATGCAAACTGCACTAGTTGATTTAGCTAAAAATTCATTTACTGCAGTATCGGATTCATCAAGCTCTGCAAATATCCAAGTGGTAATAGATAATGGTAATAAAACAATATCTTATTTAACTGACACTGAAAATCTAGATAGTAATCATGAATTAGTCCAAGGTCTATCTTCTTCTATAGATGCTTTTAAAGAAAATTGTCCTAATATCGTAGCCACAGAAGCTTCAAATAAATTAGATGTTGCTATAAAAAGCGAATCTTTTAGTGAAATAAAAAAATCTTTATCATTCATTGAAAATGCAAAAAACACATTAATAACAGAATATAATCTTGATTTAAATTCAGAATTAATTCAAAATTTGGAGATTGAAGCCGAAAACGCAAATCAGAGACTTCCAGAATTTTTAGTAACGGATACTATCAATCAAATAAATGATGCCATTGCATCAAAAGAATATTCTAAATTAGAGATTGCAAAAGCTCACGCAGATGCTTCAAAAACTATGCTAATAGAAGACTATCGTCTAGCTCCTGACTCTAGCGAAGTTATAAGGCTAAATTACGCAATAAGCAGAATTGACCGTGCCCTAAATGGTTTAGATGATTCTCTTCCTATAAGCTCTGCTATAGAAAAAATTGATGCTGCTATTGCCTCTGGAAAATATACTTACCTTGCGTGGGATGAATCTAAAGAAAGCTATATTGAATTGATGGATGCTGCAAAAAATGCTTTAAAAACGAGAGAAGAATTAATTAAAGATAGTTACTCACCTCAAAGTGAATCAATCAGAACTCTAGATCAATCAATACAAAGTTTAGCTTCTCCACTTGTTAATTCTATAATGAATCAAGTTAGTTCAGTTCTATATCAAATGAGTGGCATACACTTAAAAGAACTTTATGAAGCTGGGCAAAATGCTCAAGATCTAAAAAAATTATTGATTGACGATTTGAACTTTACAGAAGACTCAAATACTATAATCAATTTAGAGCAACAAATAACTTACTTAAAAAGAGATGCATCATCCGAAAGACTTCTAGAACACGCAATATCCACACTAGAAGATGCATACTCATCTGAATCGATCTCTGAAATGAATGATGCTTTAGAAGAAGTATCCTATGCGCAAAAACATCTTTTATACAACTTCAATTATGATTCAAACAATCAAATGGTAAAAGACTTATTTGATGAAATGGTAAAAGTAAAACAAAAGAAGGTAGGACTTGAGAACATTGATTCACCTACAGTACCTCTTATTTCAAATCCAAATTGGTACTCTGAAGGAATGCCAGAAAAAATACTTGTACGTGAACAAGTTAGTCGTCCTGAAACTGTAATAATAGACTTGGTAGCAAAAGAAAGAATGGCTATTCAAAATGATAGAATAGAATTTCTCGATAGAAAAGAAGATGATATATTTACTGAAACAACTCATTTTTGGCCTGCTCCTGGATCAAAATGGGATCATGCAGTAGGATTTATTGGACCTGATGGAGTTCTAGTAGAAAGTTTCGATGATATTCCAGATTGCCCTCAAATTGCAAGTGGCGATGTAGTATTTAGTATTGTTTTTGAAACTGGAGGTCCATTCTATGACGTCCCTAAATTAGTAAACCGCTCTTACTGGAAACTAGTAAAAGAAACAAGAGTTGGAGCAACTGGAAGTAGTGTAAATTTAACTGAATCATTAACCACAGGAACTTCTGAAACTGAGACGACTAGCCTAGCGAAAACAGTTAGTACTAGTCTTGACTTTGGAACAAAAATTGGAGTTACTGCTGGCGCTGGTGGACATCAAGGTGCTCCAAGCGGTGGAGTTTCTTCAGATTTTTCAGTTGGTTCTTCTATCTCAAATAGTTTGAGTTCTACTTTCGGTAGAAGCTTCACTGTATCATCACAAGAACAAGTCGCAATAAGACAAAATTTTGAAACAAATGGCTTAGATAGAAAAGTAGCTCTATATCAATATGTTGAAGAATTTGAAAAAGACTTTTATCCTGATGACTCAGAAAATGATTTTTTAAGAATGTTAAAATATGCTACAAATGATGTTTTAGTATCTCCTCGAGTTAGAACTCAAGCAGTTCTTCCAACAGAACATCACACTACTGTAGATATTTCTGAAGAAGAAATAGAATTATCTAGTAACTAAATTAAAAGCAATAAGCATGAACCCGAGAGCTCATGCTTATTGCTTTTTTATTTATATTTCCTTAACTGTCCATGTTTCATCTAACCACAGACCAATAATTACAGTTTTATCAAACCATTTTTTCAACTTTTCTTTTGCAATTTTAATATGCTCTTTCTGGGTATTGTCATCTGCGTGATTTCCTCCACAGTCAACATGTCCTACTATAGCTATTACTTCTGAATCGTGCAAATCTATAGAAAGTTCACACCTTCTCTTTATAGATTCTACTAAGTCACTAGGTTCTTCTAACGCCAAAATTCTATTAGGTCCAGCTTCCGTTATAGTGTCCACATATTCTGCATCAAATCGCTGCCTCATATAATGATTTACTGGCATTTGGATGCGGCCATCCATACAATTAATGGTCGTAACAAATGTCTTTTTCATATAATACTCCTTTCAAAAAGCCTTTATTTGTATTATACCTAATCATCGCGCTTCATTGCAATCTTTTATTTTAATTGAAGAAAACTATCATTTTTTTCATATATAATATTTTTCTAACCTTCGACTCTATTTCTTCCATTATTTTTAGCCCTATACAATGCTTCATCTGCCGATTCTATAAGTCTAGCTATAGAAACATCAATATTAATATCTGCAACTCCAAAACTAGCTGTTATTGAGCCAACTTCTTTAAAATCGTATTTTTCAATTGATAATCTTATTTTCTCTGCAAATACAATGGCATCTTTCTTTTTAGTATTTGGAAGCAAACAAATAAATTCTTCACCACCCCATCTAGCAAATACATCTGTTGACCGTATCGCATCTTGAACTAATTTAGAAAGTTCTACTAATACTCGATCTCCTGCAGAATGTCCATAAGTATCGTTTACATTTTTGAAATGATCAATGTCTATCATTACAATACTGAATTTTTCATTGTACCTTTTATATCTTTCCACCTCATTTAATGTCATTTCCAAAAATTTATGTCTATTATACGCTTTAGTCAAAAAATCATGACTTGAAGATTGCTTTAATTTGTTGTGACTTTTCACCAATATTCTATATGATATTATAAACAAAAATACGACTAGTGTTATCAGTAGCCCCTCTTTAATTGCATCGCTTTCAATAGCTCTTACCTGATCATTAGATACTATAGCAACTAAATACCCTACTTTCTCATTTTTCACATTATCTACAGATAGAAACTGAGTCAAATAAGTATGTCCATTATAATCAGCATCTAATGTAAAATCTTCCTTTGTAATAATTTTTTCTGCAACTTGAGTTTTTAGCATTTCAAAAAACTCACGTGTCTGCTCAAATGTTAGTTTTCTATTTTGTTTAAACGATTTTTCCTGTATTTCTTTATCGACAAAATAATCATCAGAAAAAATACTTCTCATATAATTTGTCTTTTCCTCATCAAATACTTTATTTGATACAACTTTCTCATCTAATATAAAATGAATATCCATCCCTGGATACAAGTCAGTTAATACCTTTATTAAAGTAGCCATAGATACAGATACTTCTACAGAACCTATATGTTCTCCTTCATAATTTAGCGGGTACACAAATCTATATCCATTGTATATGCGTCCTTCTTCAAAGCCAAAAACATAACGATTCTCTTGATTTGATATTCTTATGGATTCCCTTATATCAATTAAATTGTCACCATATTTCTCTGGTCTATGAAACCTTAGAAAACTATCTCCATTTGAGAAATGAAAATGCAATTGTCTAAAATTATAATCAGTCATATCATTGTAATTATCAACTAGCATATCATATAACTTTTGACGTAAAATATCTCTATCTTTGCCCTCCACTTTTGATGCTTTTGTAAAAACATCTAGTACCTCCTGATTATTTATGCTTTGATCAAATATATAGTTTGAAAATAATTCATAAGTCTTTAAAGTTGCCTCGATTTTAGAGTCAAATGAATCCAATTCGGCTTTTAAATAAGTCTTTTTTTCATTCTCATAACTAGAATAAAGCATGTATAAAATAAATATCCACACTATAATTATAAGCACTATAAACTTTCCACTTATTTTTCTCCAAGATTCCATCAATTTATTTTTATTTACCATAGGCTATCTCTCCTATATTGTCCATTGACTGTCTAAAAAAACTCTATTTTTCCCATTTTGTTTTGCCCTATACATGGCTTGATCTGCTCTATTGATAAAACCCTTCAAATCATCTCCTATTCGGTATTCGGCTACGCCTATACTAACAGTGCAATTAATTGGTTCGCCAATAGGTGAAAACTCTACTTTCGATAAGATTTCCCTAATTTCATCTGCAATCTTACCTGCAGTTTCAATATCAACATCAGAAAATAAAATTAGAAACTCCTCGCCTCCATACCTAAATGCGATATGTTTTTCACCAGTGTGTTGCTTCATAACTTCACCAAATCTTTTCAAAACCTGGTCACCTTCCAAATGACCATAAGTATCATTGTATTTTTTAAAATTGTCTATATCTAGCATAGCTACACATAAATGTTCCTCTTGACTAAGAGCACTGTGTAATTTTTCTATAGATATTTCATATAAATATCTACTATTATAAAGACCTGTCAAATCATCTATATAGCTCCATTTCGAATATTTATCTTTGAGGCTTGTCATCTCTTTTATGAGCTCAGTTTGGTAAATATACGTATTGTATACACCTATACTTATTAACAAAAGACCCGCCGGAAAAAATATATCCTCAACATAACTACCCCAAGGAGGCAAATCAGAAAATTCATCTATCAAATCTTGTACCTGACCTATATAGAACAATATTCCACCTGTAAGCATTATAACATTTAGTTTCTTTATTCTACCTGTAATTATAATTAATATAATCCATCCAAAACTAAAACATGCACAAAGTCCCTCTCCAAGTATATCTATCCACTTTTCTTCAATTGAAAAACTTCTTGAAATCCCATAATGATTAATAACACTACTCATATATACAGTTGTCAATACAGCTACTATAATTGCAATAAAATACCAGTCCTGTATATATTTCTTCATACTTCTCTTCAAATTCATTATAATTCGCCCCCATCAATTCCCCTTAACTATCTGTAAAACATTCTTAGATAATGTATTTTATCATTTAAATGAATATTTAACAATTCTATTTTATTCTTTAATATAAAATTTTATATTATTTTGACATTATATTGTCTTTATTATACCCTTTATTATATTAGCTAAATAGACTACATAAAAAATACCCTGTAAAAAAACACCTAAAATCTAATATTTTCAGCTACTAACCTATAATATGGAGGAAATGAATATGAATAATATAAATCAACTTTTAACAAAGGACATTTTAATATCTGAATTTAAAAAATGCGGTCTTTCAGAAGGTCAAACTATAATTATGCATGCATCACTTAAAAGTCTTGGATACGTAGTTGGAGGTTCAGAAACTATATTAAGAGCTATTTTTGAAATAATAGGTAAAGAAGGAACTTTGATAATGCCCTCACAAACATGGAAAAATCTAGATCCCGAAACTGGAGTTCACTGGGAAATAGACCAGTCAAAATGGGATGTAATTCGTGATCACTGGCCTGCATATGACAAAAATATCACTCCATCTATTGGCATGGGCTCTATAGCGGAGATGCTTCGAAATTGGCCTAATGCTAATAGATCTGATCATCCATCTCGTTCTTTAGTTGCGGTTGGAAAATACAGTAACTACATAGTATCCAATCATGATTTATCAAACATATGTGGAATAGGTTCGCCCCTAGATAAAATATACAATCTTGATGGATATGTATTACTCCTAGGAGTTAATCATGATAAAAACACTTCTCTTCATTTATCAGAAGCTAGAGCTAATTTTAGTTCAAAAAACTTTATAGTTGAACATAGCGCAGTTTTAGTTAATGGTAAGCGTGAATGGATTTCATATAAAACTCAAAATCCAGATGATAGTGATTTCATAAAACTTGGTGATGAATTTGAAAAAATACACAATATTAAAACCTATACTATTGGAAATGCTAAAGTAAAATTTATAAGTCAACCCAAACTAGTAGATTGGGCTATAAATTGGATGGAAAATAATAGATAATTTAATTGAAAACAAACTAAATTTGAGTGTATAATAATATGTATTATGAACATTTAAGAAAGGAGGTTTACTATGGAACAATTTTTCACAACAGCTGAGCTTGATAATAAAATATTTCCTCTGTTTTCAATTCATCACCTTATTCCTATATTCATTATTTTATTACTTGGAGCATTAATTGTATCTAATCAGGAAAAATTAAGATATGAAAAAAACAGAAGGACCTTTATGTTATGCCTTGGTGTATTGATTTTAATTCAGCAAATACTACTTTATTCTTGGTATGCTGCTAGTAGTATAAATATGTTGAAAGATGGGCTTCCATTCTATCTATGCAGAACAGGAAGTATTTGTATAGTATACTCATTGATAAGCAATAAAAAATCACTTAATTTTATAGTTTTTTTCATAGGTTATTTAGGAGGCGTTATTGCTCTTTTGAGCCCAGATACATCTGGCTATCTATTTCCTCACGTTATGTATGTACAGTTCTTTATAACACATGGTGGAATGCTCCTCGCTGCACTTTTCCTCCGTGTAGTTGATGGCTATGTGCCTGATAGGAAAGAATTAAAGAAAATAATTATCTATATACTTGTATACAGCAGTTTTGTTAGCATATTAAATCCTTTGGTAAATGGTAATTATGGCTATTTAGAAACTCCACCTAAATCCGCACATTTTTTCTCATTGTTGCCATCTGGTTTAATATACAAATTTGGTATTACCGGTGTCATGTGCTTACTGATGAGTCTTGTTTATATAGCTCTAAGCAAAAAGTCCATTGCTCATAAAAACAATTTTTATAGATTGTAATTTTATATGACATTGCTATAATATGATTACAAATGCAATATCAATTTAATATTATTTTCAAAAAAATGGTGATAGATATTCTATCACCATTTTTCTACTTACATTTATGACATGCAACAAAATGATTCTCAACTAATTGCTTGAATTCAGGGTTTTCTTTTTTGCATAATTCATCAGCAAATCTACATCTAGTATGAAACGTACATCCACTTGGCGGATTTATAGGACTAGGCACATCTCCTGTTAGCAATATTCTATCATTCTTCTTTTTTGGGTCCGGTATAGGTATAGCTGATAATAGCGCTTTAGAATAAGGATGATTAGGATTTTTATAAAGCTCTCTTTTTTCTCCAAGTTCTACCATCTTCCCTAAATACATGACCCCTACTCTATCGCTAATATGCTTCACTACATTAAGCCCATGAGCTATAAAAAGATAAGTCAAATCAAATTCTTCTTGTAAATCCTTCAAAAGATTTAGCACTTGTGCTTGTATAGACACATCTAGAGCTGATACTGGTTCATCACAAACTATAAGCTTTGGTTTTAATGCAAGTGCTCTAGCTATTCCTATTCTCTGTCTTTGCCCTCCGCTAAATTCATGAGGGTACCTATTTCTATAAAAAGAAGGTATACCAACACAATCCAGCAATCTTAGAACTTCTTTTTCTATATCTTCTTTTGGAACAATATTATTAATTCTAAGAGGCTCCGACACTATTCTCTCAACTGTCATTCTAGGATTTAGCGAAGCATATGGATCCTGAAATATTATTTGTATATCTGTTGCCAATGAACGCTTTTCCTTTTTGCTTAATTTTGCTATGTCTCTTCCTTCAAATAGTATTTCTCCGCTTGTTGGCGTCAGCAAATTGGAGAGCATTTTTCCAGTTGTAGATTTACCACACCCTGATTCTCCAACCAAGCCAAGTGTTTCCCCTTTTTCTATATGAAAATTCAACCCATCTACCGCTTTTACTATTTTCTTTTCTTTTCCTAAAAATCCACCACCAATATTGAAGTGCATTTTTAAATCTTTTACTTCTAATAATTTTGTCATTACTTCACCTCCAATTCATCTTCATAGAGATGACACCTTACATTTCGTCCATTTATATTCTTCATATTTGGAACCTCTAAATCGCATTTTTTTATTTTCCTACTACATCTTGATTTAAAAGGACATCCTGCTGGCATATTCAATGGATTGGGCACATTCCCATCTATCATAAAAAGCCTGTCTACTTCTTCGTCGATTTTAGGAATTGATTCTATAAGACCAAAAGTGTAAGGATGGAGTGGCTTTTCAAAAAGTTCTTCTACTGTTGCAGTTTCAACTACTCTTCCACAATACATAACAACAACTCTATCGGCTACCTCAGCTACTACTCCCAAATCATGAGTAATTAAAAGTATAGACGTATTAAATTCTTCTTTTAATCTAATCATCAAATCCAGTATTTGTGCCTGTATCGTAACATCGAGTGCCGTTGTTGGCTCATCTGCTATTAGCAATTTAGGCTCGCAAACAAGTGCGATAGCAATCATTATTCTTTGCCTCATGCCTCCTGACAATTCATGTGGATATTGTTTTACTCTTTCTTCTGGAGACGGTATTCCAACAGCCTCTAGCATTTTTATTGTCTTTTTCATAGCCTCTTTTTTCTTCAGCTTTTTGTGTCTTATAAGTGATTCACTTATCTGCTTTCCTATTGTAAACACAGGATTTAAAGAAGTCATAGGTTCTTGAAATATCATAGAGAGCTTATTTCCTCTTAAATCCTGCATCTCCCTTTTCGTTTTCGACAGTAAATCTTCACCGTCAAATATAATTTTCCCACCAGCTATCTCTCCAGGTGGTGTTGGTATAAGTCCCATAACTGAAAGCGAAGTAACGCTCTTACCTGAACCAGATTCTCCAACTAGTGCAACTACTTCACCTTCATTTAATTCAAAATCCACACCATTTACAGCATTAACTACTCCTGCCTTCATGTGAAATTTAGTTATCAAATTTTCCACCTTTAATATCATAGTCTCGTCCCCCTATTTCTGTAACTTAGGATCAAGTGCATCTCTAAGCCCATCTCCTAGTAAGTTAAAAGCAAGCACAGTTATAGTTATAGCAAGACCTGGGAATAATACCAAGTGATTAGCGTTAAAGAAATACGCTCTTCCTGCTCCTAGCATAGTTCCCCACTCTGCGTATGGTGGCTGTACTCCTAATCCCAAGAATCCAAGTGCTGCAGTGTCTAATATCGCTATAGATATTCCAAGTGTTGCCCTTACTATAATAGGTGCTAATACATTTGGTAAAATATGTTTAAATATTATAGCAGCATCGCTATTTCCTATAACTCTAGCCGCTTGAACATATTCACTTTCCTTCACAGATAATATAGATCCCCTAACAATCCTAGCATAATGCGGTATGGTTACAACACTTATGGCAATTATAGCTTTATCTATTCCCTTACCTAACGTACTCATAAGTGCTATAGCTAATAACAACGATGGAAATGCTAATATAATATCCATAAATCGCATTATAATCATATCAATTACTCCACCATAATAACCTGCAAATGCTCCTAGTGTAAGCCCTATAGAAAGAGCTACTACAACGGCTGTTATTCCTACTCGTAGTGATATTTCTGTACCATCAATTATTCTGCTCAAAACATCTCTACCTTGTTCATCAGTTCCAAGCCAGTGAGAAGAAGATGGTGCCTGCAAACTCTCTGATAGTTCTCCAACATTTGGATTGTACGGCATAATATAATCTCCAAAAATAGCCAAAAACAATAATATAATAAGTATTGTAAGTCCAAGCATAGCTGCTTTATTTCGCTTAAGCGCCATCCACATTTCCTTCCATGGTGAAATAGGCTTTTGCAATAATTCTTCTCTATCCTGCTCTATCAATTCATCATTAACTAAAATCTCTTCCATATTTCACCCTCCTTAATTGTATTTAATTCTAGGATCTAAGTATACGTAGAGCACATCTACTATCAAGTTTACTAAAACAAATATAAGTGCTAAATAAACAACTGTGCCTTGTACAACAGTAAAATCAGATTTTAGTATCGAATTTACTGTATAACTTCCAACTCCAGGCCACGAAAATACAGTTTCAGTAAGTACCGCGCCACCAAGTAATGTTCCAAGCTGAAGTCCTATAACCGTAATGATAGGTATCATTGCATTTCTAAGTCCATGTATTCCGATTACTACTTTTTCAAAAAGACCTTTAGCTCTAGCTGTTCTAATATAATCTTGACCTAATACCTCTAGCATAGTTGAACGAGTCATTCTAGCTATAAGAGCTGCCGAATACATTCCCAATGCTATAGCTGGAAGTATTATATGACTAAATGCACTCTTAAAAGCTTCCATATCACCAGCAATTAAACTATCTAACAAATATAGTCCTGTAGTATGAGCTGGTTCATATCCCATTTGTATTCTTCCTGCAACAGGAAGCCATCCAAGTTTCAATGAAAATATAACTATAAAAACAAGACCTAACCAAAATATAGGCATAGAAACACCTGCCAAACTAATAGTCATAGAAATATAGTCGAATATAGAATTTTGTTTTATAGCTGATATGACTCCCATTGTAACACCTAGTATACTTGCAAATAATAATCCTGCTAGTGCAAGCTCAAGTGTCGCTGGAAGTCTTTGCGTTATTTCTTCAACCACTGATGTTTTTGTGATAAGCGACTCACCAAAATCACCTTTCACTGCACCTGTTAAAAATTCTAAGTATTGTTCATGAAGCGGTCTATTAAATCCCAGCTCTTCTCTCAATGCCTCTTTCTGTTCTACTGTTGCATGTTGACCTAATATTATTTCTGCTGGATCTGTTGTAAATAAATGCATTACAGTAAATACCATAACCGTTACACCTAAAAGTACCGGTATCAAAAGCAACAACCTCTTAAAAATATATTTAAGCATCAAATACCTCCTTTTATACTAAAATTACCCTCTATAAAAATTATAGAGGGCAATCATTCTATGATTTTCTAATTATTTTTTGACAACATCCTTTAGGTAAACTCGTCCAGTTGGGTGAAGCTGATACCCTTCAATATTTTTCTGATAAGCTACTAAATCCGTTGCATGTGATAATGGTACCCATGGTGACTCTATCGCCAATAATTTTTGGACATCTTTGTATACACTTTCACGTTCTTCTCCATTTGGCAATGTTCTTGCTTTTTGTAAAAGTGCATCTACATCAGCATTTGCAAACTTAGCTGAGTTAAGACCTGATTCTGCATTTATAGATTCTAGAAGTGATAAGAAATTATCTGCATCTCCATTATCTCCAATCCATCCAAAGAACAACAAATCACCTTCACCTTGAAGAGCCTTCTCTTTATATTCTTTCCACGGATAAACATCTATTGTTGCTTCAACTCCAACTTTTGCAAGATAACCTTGTATTGCCTCAGCAAGCTTTGAACCAGCCGGATTGTAAGGTCTTGGATTTGAGTATGTTATAATTTTTAGCTTCAAGTCTTCTTTGCCAAGTTCTTTTAACATTGTCTTTGCTTTTTCTGGATCATATTTATAAAGTTCAATATCATCTGCATATCCCGGTATGAAACTTGGTAAATATGTTGATGCCACTTCTGAATACCCTTGGTATAAATATTCTACAAGTTCATCTCTATTTATAGCATGTGCTATCGCTTCTCTAAGTTTTGAATCGTTAAACGGTGCTCTATCAGTATTAAACGCCATGTAGTTTATATTCATTCCATTTGCCTTGTCCACTACTGCTTGACTAGATTCTAATTGAGCTACATCATTGAAACTAATTCCATCAATTATGTCAACTGCTCCAGTCATAAGTTCACTTGCTCTAACTGAATTTTCCTTAGTAACCTTAAATATTACCTTATCAACTTTCGCTCCTTCACCCCAATATTCATTGAATTTTTCTAGAGTAATTGATTCATCCTTTTTCCAAGAAACAAATTTAAAAGGACCTGTTCCGACTGGATTCTCTGAAATATTATCTCCTTTTTTTACTATAGGAGCTGCTAAACTCATAGCTAAATTTGCCAAAAACGGAGTACTTGGTTCCTTAAGCACAAATTTCACAGTGTAGTCATCTACTTTTTCTAAAGCCTTTACTTGTTCAAACGTAAATGCCGCATACGGCATATCTGCAGTTCTTTTTCCTTCTAATTGACGATCAATAGACCAAATTACATCATCAGCAGTAAAATCACTTCCATCATGGAACTTTACATCTTTTCTAAGATTGAATGTATACTCAAGTCCATCTTCACTAATATTCCATGATTCTGCTAATTGAGGTTCTAATTCTGTTGTTCCTTCTTTATACCTTACTAAGTTCTCGCAAACATTTACAATAACCTTCGATGACTCTCCATCTGAAACATAAGCTGGATCTAGCCCTGTAGAATCAGCTCCCCTTGCATATACTAGTATTTTAGGTTTCTTATTTTCTTTCTTTTCCTCAGATTCTTTTACTACCTCTTTTTTGTCCCCAGTCTCAGCTGTTTTCTTCTCTCCACCGCAACCAGTGAATAAGAACGCCGCTGCTAACACTAAAGCAAGTCCACTCATAAACTTTTTTCTTAACATCATTTCTCCCCCTCATTACATCCGCAGAATATTTCATTTCCGCAATAATATTATTGCAATAATATCACACTTCACTCTTCTATGCAATGTTTTTTATAATTAATCACTTCATCATATTAAAGTTCCGCTTTGTTTCATGGTTTATTTTGCAATCAAGAAAACGTTTCCAATACTTTTTTGCATAAAAATTTATTTTCAGATAATTTTCCGCATAAAAAAAGAGCATACGCTCTTTTTTACTTCTCATAACTATATCTTTTTAACAAATTCAGACTTAAGTTGCATAGCTCCAAATCCATCTATTTTACAATCAATATCATGATCTCCTTCTACAAGTCTTATATTTTTGACCTTAGTACCTCTTTTTATAGGAGAAGATGCACCTTTAACTTTTAAATCCTTGATTACAGTAACTGAATCTCCATCCTGCAATATATTGCCATTCGAATCTTTAACTACGTATTCCTCTTCTGCTTTAGCCTCTTTACTCCACTCATGAGCACATTCAGGACAAACAAAAAATACTCCATCCTCATATGTGTACTCTGACCCACACTTTGGGCAATTTGGTAATTCAACCATGACTTCACTTCCTTTTATTTAAATTCATAATAATCGAGATTTTCACCCTCACAATTAAACATCGTATCACATTTTTCTAAAGTTGACAAATTTTTATTGATTTATAACCCAATTGGGAGTAAACTAGTGGGGTTGGATTTTTACTAAATCTATCAAATTACAATTAAATATTTATCAGAAAGAAGTGAATTTATGAAATCATTAACACCCAAATTATGTACCACATTAAAAGATTACTCTAAGGAACAATTTGCAAAAGATTTCACCGCCGGAATCATAGTTGCAATCATTGCTCTACCACTTTCTATAGCACTTGCTATAGCCTCTGGAGTTTCTCCAGAAAAAGGTCTTCACACTGCAATTATAGCTGGTTTTCTTATTTCAATGTTAGGCGGTAGTAGAGTTCAAATAGGCGGACCTACTGGCGCTTTCATGGTTATTGTTTATAGCATACTTGTGAAATTCGGCATAAATGGACTTATACTCTCCACTATTATGGCTGGTTTTATAATGATTTTAATGGGATTTTTAAAACTCGGAAGTATCATAAAATTTATTCCATTTCCAATTACAACTGGATTTACAAGTGGTATAGCTTTAGTAATTTTTTCTTCACAGATAAAAGACTTTTTTGGTCTAAATATAGGTGAAGTACCGACATCATTTATATCTAAATGGTCTTTATATATAAATTCTATAAGCAGTATTCACTTACAAACTACATTTATTGGTCTTCTAGCACTTTTGATAATAATATTTTGGCCAAAAATAAATGACAAGATTCCTGGCGCTCTAATTGCACTAGTAGTGACATCTGTAATTGTAAAATACTTTGAACTAAATGTCGCTACTATAGGAACTAAATTTGGTGAACTTTCATCTAGCTTACCAAAATTTAGTTTACCAGAAATTTCTCTAACTCAGATTAGCTCTCTTTTAGAACCTGCACTTACAATCGCGATACTCGGATCAATAGAATCTCTTTTATCTGCAGTAGTATCCGATGGTATGATTGGCGGAAAGCACAGATCTAACATGGAGCTAATTGCACAAGGAATTGCTAATATAGCCTCTGGTCTTTTTGGTGGCATACCTGCTACTGGAGCCATAGCAAGAACCGTTGCAAATATAAAAAATGGTGGTAGAACTCCAATCGCAGGAATGGTTCATGCCTTAACTCTATTAGTAATAATGCTTGTTTTTATGCCTTTAGCAAAGATGATTCCACTAACATCTCTAGCTGCTGTACTAATAATAGTAGCTTACAATATGAGTGAATGGAGAGAATTCAAATTCTTATTCAAATCACCCAAAAGCGATGTAATAGTTCTGCTAGTTACATTTGGAATAACTGTTCTAGTCGATTTAGTAAAAGCCATAGAAATAGGTATGGTATTGTCTGCATTTCTATTTATGAAAAGAATGTCAGATGTATCCAATGTAAATATATCAAAAATGGATGCTTCTGAAGAATCAGAAGACGGTAATTTTGATTTCATGGAAGAAAATAAAAAAATCAAAACACCTAAAAATGTCCAGATATATGAAATAAATGGACCATTTTTCTTTGGAGCTGCCGATAAATTTTTTGACGCATTAAAATCATTGGGTTCAAAAACAAACACTCTAATAATAAGAATGCGAAACGTACCTGCTATGGATGCAACAGCACTTCATGCTTTTAGACGAATGATTGACTTATGTGAGCATAAAAAAATCAGATTAATAATATCTGGTATAAATACTCAGCCTCAAAGTGTTCTTGACAAGGCTGGTCTTACAGAAAAAATAGGTAAAAATGAATTTTTTGAATATATCGAAGACGCTATAAAAGCATCGGAGAAATAGTAAAAAACATGTAGAATGGACTAATAAGAAGTCTATTCTGCATGTTTTTGGTTTTAATATATCTCACCATATATATGGTGATTCTTGGTAAACATAATAATTTAGCCAATTAGAGAACAATAAATTCCCATGAGATCTCCATCTCACTAAAGGGTCTAAGTTAGGATTATCACTCTCAAAATAATTCTTTGGTATATCAATGCTATACCCTGCTTTTATATCCCTTTCATATTCCAATTTTAGCGTTTCAGGGTCATATTCAGAATGTCCTGTGACGAATATATTTTTTCCATTTTTGCTAATTGCTAAATATGCTCCTGCCTCTTCTGACTCAGCGAGTAATTTGAGTTCATCTACTTCTGTTATCAGTTTACTACTACTTCCAGTATGCCTTGAATGTGGCGCAAAAAATACATCGTCAAATCCTCTAAGTAACTTTTCACTTGAATCCAAAACTCTATGCTCAAATACTCCAAACATTTTCTTATCTAGTTTAAATTTGTCTATACCATAATGATAATAAAGGCCAGCTTGAGCACCCCAACATATATGAAGTGTAGATGTAACGCTATTTTTCGTATATTCCATTATTTGTTCTAACTCATTCCAATAATCCACATCTTCAAATTCAAAATTCTCGACAGGTGCACCAGTTATGATCATTCCATCAAAATGATCATTTTTAATATCATCAAAAGTTTTGTAACATGACAACAAATAATTAGCGTCTGTATTTTTAGATTCATGACTTTTCATGTGTATTAGTGTTATGTCTATTTGAAGTGAGACATTCGCTATAAGTCTAAGTAATTGAACTTCTGTAGTAATCTTCGTGGGCATTAAATTTACTATAGCTATTTTAAGTGGTCTTATATCTTGATGCTTTGCTCTAAATTCATTCATTACAAATATGTTTTCACTCTTCAACTTCTCAATTGACTCTAAATTTTGTGAAACTATTATAGGCATGTATAACTCCTTTCTAAATTTGGCTAAGTGCGTTTTCGAAATCTTTTATTATATCCTCTATTGATTCTATTCCTACAGATACTCTAAGAAGTTCCGGATTAACCCCAGATTCTATCTGTTGCTGCTCTGAAAGCTGTC
Source organism: Tissierellales bacterium (assembly GCA_025210965.1). Classification (NCBI taxonomy): domain Bacteria; kingdom Bacillati; phylum Bacillota; class Tissierellia; order Tissierellales; species Tissierellales bacterium. The sequence continues at coordinate 1,342 of JAOAQY010000239.1, read as the reverse complement.
TATGTGTAGTTGATGCTGGGTGTAATATACTTGTTCTTACATCCGCTAGATGAACTACTAATGTTGTAAGTTTTAAACTCTTTGTAAACTTTTTAGCCGCTTCAAGACCTCCAGCAATTCCAAATGTAAGTATTCCACTACCCCCATTTGGCAAATATTTCTTTGTTTTTTCCAGTTCTATATTGCCTTCTAACAATGGATAATTAACCCATTCTATTTTTTCTTGTGTATTGAGCCACTCTGCTAATTTCAATGCATTTTGACTATGTCTTTCCATTCTAAGATGAAGTGTTTCAAGTCCTAAATGATTCAAAAATGCATTGAATGGACTCATACAATTTCCTAAATCCCTTAGCAATTGTACTCTTGCTTTTGTTATGAAAGCTGCTTCTTTAAAAGTTTCATAATACTTAACTCCATGATAACTAGCATCAGGTTCCGTAAAATCTTTGAACTTACCATTTCCCCAATCAAAATTTCCCCCATCAATAACTACTCCTCCAACACTAGTTGCATGACCATCGGTATACTTTGTTGTAGAATGAACTATTATATTCGCGCCATGCTCAAATGGTCTACAAAGACAAGGTGTTGCTAGTGTATTGTCAACTATAAGAGGAACACCTATTGATTTCGATACCTTAGAAAATTTATCAAAATCTAAAACATTTAATCCTGGATTTCCTAAAGTCTCGGCAAATACTGCCTTTGTATTTTCTCTTGAAAGCTTTTTTATATCTTCTATGCTATCTTCTGGATCTACAAAACTTACATCAATTCCTAATTTTGCAAGTGTCACTTTGAATAAATTGTAAGTTCCGCCGTAAATAGTTGCTGATGAAATAACATGGTCTCCAGCACTACATATTGTAAGTATTGCTGTTATTGTTGCTGACTGACCTGATGCAACTGCTAATGCACCACTTCCGCCCTCTAATGCATTTATTTTTTCTTCGAACGCACAAACTGTTGGGTTACTTATTCTAGAATACATATGACCTACCTCTTCTAAATCAAATAATCTTGCTACCTGATCTGGATCATCATATGCATAAGTAGTACTTTGAACTATTGGAAGTACTCTAGGTTCTCCCGGCTTTGGATTATAATTTCCTTGTACACAAATTGTTTCCTTTGACCATTTTGACATATCAATCGCCTCCTAAAATATAAAAAAACCACTTTTATTTAAAAAGTAGTTTCCGCTTAATTGATTTTTTTGCAAACCTCTACCATCTTTTCAGAAAAATATCATTAGATATTAATGCCATAATCTAAATGGAGATTTTAGCTCTAGAACGAAGATATCCGTCCCACATTGATAAAAATCAATTCATATTTA
>JAOAQY010000238.1 GCA_025210965.1 Tissierellales bacterium | reverse complement strand
TCTATAACTGATATAAATATAAATGCTTCTGCTACTACTGGAATTGTACAAGATACATTAAGTGTACCAGGTAAAACTCTATCGTGAATTTGTTTAAACGATCGAAGTAACATAGTAGTCGGTGCAAATGAACCTATTCCAAGTGTATCAAAAAAGTTTGTCGTAAAACCTATAGCTGCGCTTGCTGCAAAATTCGTGTCTTGCTCTAAATTGTTATTACTTTTAGCTGTAGAAAAATCTTTAATAAAGAAAAATCCAAACCAAGCAGTAAAAAGTCCCAAAGCAATTCTAATAGCATTAATCATAAATATAATTCCTCCCATTTGTTATATTTTTAACATGCTCACCACTATAATAGCATATTATAGTGGTGAAAGCAAGTTATTTACAGGTTTTGACATTATTTCAGAATGAAACCATCTTTCAATGGATCTGCGTCGTCAAATACAAAGTGATTAAATCCCGTAATGTATGCAGCACCAGTTATTCTAGGTATAATCGCATCAAAATCGCCCACTTTTGTATCTTCTACAATTTCCCCTTCGAATAATGTTCCTGCTATACTCTCATAAACAAATTTCTGACCCTTTTCAAGCATTCCTTTTGAATAAAGCGTTGCTAATTTAGCCGAAGTACCTGTTCCACAAGGAGAACGGTCGACTTGACCTTGACCAAATATAACAACATTTTTGTAATCTGCATCTGGATGACTTGCATCATCGTAAAATTCTACTAAATCAACTGTATTGATATGTGCAAGTTCTGGATGCTGAACCTTAATGTCTCTATTAATAATATCTCTAATCTGCATACCAAGTTCTGTCAATTTCTGAGCATTCTTAGGTTCTACAGTAAGTCCTAATTGTTTTACACTAAGAATGGCAAAAAAGCTACCACCAAATGAAATATCAAACGTTATAGTACCATATTCAGGCAATTCAATTTGAGCATCTTTCATATAGTGGAAAGCTGGTACATTATTAAAAGATACTGACTGAACTTTATCGTCTTTAACTTTTACATCACCATAAACCAATCCAGCTGGAGCTTCCAATACGACCTTTGTTAAAGGTTCTGTCTTAGGAACCATTCCAGTTTCAACAGCAATAGTCATAGCACCAATAGTACCATGTCCACACATGTTTAGATAGCCACCGCCATCCATAAATATAATCCCAAGATCTGCCTTTGGATCACAAGGTTGAGTTATGATAGAACCGAACATATCATTGTGACCTCTAGGCTCTAACATAATTGCTGTACGAAGATTGTCCAAATGTTTTTCAAGGTATTCTTTTTTCTCTGGCATAGTTTGTCCAGGAATCGCATTAATTCCACCAACAACTACACGTGTTGGTTCTCCCATTGTATGTGAGTCAACTGCATGTATGCTTCTTGAAAAATTCATAATAACACCCCTTTTGTTATTTGTTTGACAAATTTAGTTAAATGAAAAAGGCTATTAGCCTTATTTCATGTCCAAACCAGCTCCCTCTAATGAGGGAGCTGATACAAAATATCTAGATACTAGCATGGTATTCGTGGTTTAATTTCACGATTCTACCAGGTGTTTCAATTGTTTCAAGCAATTGCAATGTCTCTTTAACGATAGCATGCTGTTGCTCTTTATTGTTAGGCTCACCAGCGTTTGCTCCCATTGGTACCAATGGTGCTGCAACACGAGGTGATCCATTTTGTCTTACTACTGGAGGTAAAGCGGCAATGATAATAGTTGGAATTCCCGCTTCCTCAATCGCTCTCTGCACGATAACTGCAGAGCGGTGGCAAGTACCTCAACCAGCTGTCATTAATACAGCGTCAACGCCTTCATCCACTAATTGTTTAGCGATTTCTGGACCTGTTTCCTCAGTGAAAACTCTAACGTCTCCACCACCACCCATGAAACCAAAGTTTACAGGTGCTATACCTTTAATAAATCCTTCTTCAACAAGTTCTCTAACTCTATCAATAGGGAACATGCAGTTGATGTCTTTATTAACATCAGCATTGTCATATCCACCATGAGATACCATTAAATCCCCAGAAGGTGCATCTCCTGGCACTACTCTAAAGCTTGTATCTCCAGCTAAGTTAAATCTCTTGTCTGATTTCAAGTGTACACCCGCTGCAGTTGCCAATGCAACAACCATATCTTTTAATGGTTTAGTTACAGGCGTCCAAACTGGTGGAGGGGTGATTGGAACAAATATTTCAGATTGTAATCCTTTTACGATTGTAAAATCCATATTCTTACCTCCTATTTATCTTCACATTCTAAATTTTTATAATATTGTTCTGTTCTGTGTTCTGCTTCTAATTGTCTATGTGCCTTGTAGACTTCCTCTTCATCAACCTCTGGTCCTAAAACCTCTGGATAAGAAAGCATAAATCCTACAGTCATCCCAACTTTTATATCATATTCTGTTATAACCATTCTCCTTGGTACTTTCAATCGTCCCAATCTTCCTTTAATCTCCATAGTTACCGAACAATCATTAAAATCAACGATAACTGCTTCATAAAAACTTTCTGATGAAATATATTTTAATCTGTCCACTTGACACACTCCTAACCTTTTATATACCTATATATTAAGCTTCTTCTACTTCGTAGATTTCTCTTCTTTTCTTAGATTTCTCTAATATTTGCTCATTAGCTTCAAGCTCAATCTTTTCTCCAGTAGCTTTTTCTATAACCTCAACGTTATTAAGTTTAACGTTTGGATTCCATTTTCTTTCAGCTTCTTTGATTGACTCTCCGCCCATCTTAGCTTTAAGCATATACATAGCTCTAATAGCATCTTCTGGAGCTAACGTATTATTTGAAAGTATCTCATTCTCGATACCTTGTGCAGATTTATTATTATCTACCATAGCATCCATGTACTTATTACCAACAACCAACTGACCTTGCATTGCAGAATAAGTAACACCAACCACGTTAGTTCTCATACCTACTTGTTCGATATGGCTAGCGAAGTCGATATGGTTATTACCAAATCCTTCAGTTGTAACAATTGCACCATCAAGATCCATTGCTTCAACAGTCATACCTAATAGTCTAGATACATAGAATTTCTCAGCATTAACCTGTGGCGAACCAACAAGGATAACCGCTACTAAGTCTATTTCTTCATCATGTAACGCATTCATTACTAGTGGTTCTCTCCAATAGTGACGAGATGTCTCTTTTGAAGCAGGTCCGATACAAGTAAGAGCATGAACACAACCATCTAAAATTTGTAATGGTGAAACCACTACTGGCACGTTTCCTAAGTCAACGTTTGGACGAGCACCTAATGTTCCAGCTGGTTCATTTGGCATGATGTAATTATCATGCATAGCGCCTTGACCCATGATTTCTTTAATAATTGCAATTCTTTTCTTACCTGGATGACGAGTTTGCTTAAACTCTTGCTCATTTACTACTAAGGCATCATCAACTTGATTTAGTGCTTCTCTAATCTCTTGAGTAATAATATCTGTAGCATTATGTGCTGCCATAGGGCCAGGTCTTTCCATATTAGTACCAGCTTTTACTGTTACTTGAGTTTTGATAAAGATTTCACCTTTATCAGGAGCACCAGCACGTCCCCACATGATATTTCTATCAAGGATACCTTCTGATGAACCAAATTCACCAATCTGAACACCATTCTCGTCAGTTCCAGTAACCATCATAATAGCGCCATCTACGACTCTAGTAACACCTTCACCTAATTCGCCTTCTTCTTTAGTAGCGATTGGTTGAACGTCCATGATTGTTTCACTGTACTCACTGTATTTATCTGGTGTGATTATATCTATTTTCAAATCTGTAACCAATTCCTCTGATGCAATAGCATCTTTACAGATATCTTCTCTAATATATAATGTTTTGCCATCAAATTTAGTTTCAGTTCCTTCAACTTTAACTTCTTTGATTTCATAATGCTTTCTTTTTAAAGTACGGATTATTTTTTCTTCATGACTATCTGCTACCACAGCATTAGTTCCTTGAGCAGCAACTTGAGCCTGTACTTGTGGAATTTCTGTTCCAAGAACTTGACCAGCTACAGTTAAAGGAATTTCTAAATCAATATTTCTTCCTTCACCGATATGAATCTTAACTGTTCCTGGGTTACCACTCATAATTGGAGCAACTGGTGCTACTGGAGCAACCGCTTCAACAGTAACAGCTTCTTCTACTTCTTCTTTTTCAGTTGCCATAGCAGTAACGCCTTCTAATACCTCTGCAGTTAAAGGTGTTAATGCATCAACTGTTTCTTTAAGTTTTGCACCTAATACCTCACCGATTTTTAAACAATTTGCCGGAATTTCTAATAATCCCGAGTCCTCCAAGTCTGGAAGGATATTAGGATCCTCCAAATTAGCAGGTTCAATTACTGTTCCAGCCTCAAATCTGCAGCATGTTACTGCAACATCATTAGCATGTTCCATAGCAGTCTCTTTAGTAATTGACATATGTGTACCTCCTTTTCGAGTTAAGCATTTTTTTAACAATCATATCTATCGAAAAACTGAATAGCCTATTCAGTTTCTCGTAGTTACCTATTTACTTTTTCTATAAAGCTTGTGACCACTTGCTCTCAGTGTGTGATCGGTACTGTGATATACGGGGATTCCTAACCTAGGAGCCACTTTCATAACAGTATTCGTTCAATCCTGACAAGTAGCAGTCAATACAACCTCAGCACCTTCTTTACGAAGACCAAGTATTGTTTCAGCTTGTCCCGGACAACATCCAGGCTTATCACAGCGGTATCTGCCGTTTACTTCAACCATTCTCTTACATTTAGCTGTAGAAACAACTTCAGCTCCCATTTCTTCTGCAATTTCTCGAAGACGAGCTTCATTTGCCCCACATTCACATTCCAAAATACCTACTTTTCTTGTTTCTTGTGGGAATGGCATAGCTACTAAAATACCACCACTAGTTTTAGTAAGCGGAGTCGACTCTTCACCTTTTTTACCAGTAAAAGGTCCTCCAATAACTATTTCGCCATGTGGCTCAATATAACCACCAGCAGTTTCTATATAGTGTCCTACAGGCATACCAAGCGGTTGATCAAAGAAAACTTTTCCTTCAATTGCATCAACTACTCTTCCTCCTACAGTAACATCCTTAGTTATAACAGGTTTTCTATCTTTTATCGCAAAGTAAACATTTTTAAGTGTTTCAACATTTGAGATAACAGCATTTGCTTCAAGAGGTAATTGCCCAGGTTCTAATTCAACGCCCATAATTTCTCTAACTATAACTCTTTCATCTCCTGCTGGATACATATTAGGAAGGAACTTAACTTCAATGTTAGGCTCATTCTTACATGCTCGTCCCATCGCGATACAAGCTTTCTTGTGGACTGGTTTTATAGCAATATATCCTTTATCTGCATTTGTAATTTCCATTACATACTTAAGACCTTCTACAACATATTCTGGATGCAATTCCATCATCTTTGTATTGTGATCAAGTATAGGTTCACATTCTGCGGCATTAGCTATAACACATCCACCTTTTAAATCAGTTTTATATTTAATTGCAGTTGGAAAACCAGCTCCACCAGCACCAACGATACCTGCTTCTCTAATCAATTCAAGATAGTCATCAGTTTTTTTAAGTTTCACATACTCTTCCGGCTGTTCATCATCTGCCTTTATGATGATTTGCATTTCATCTACAGACTCAACTACACCATAAACACTAGAATGTATATTTGCACCTAATCCCTGAGGCTCTGCTACTAATTGACCTTTTTTAACATGATCGCCAGCATCAACTATTGCTTTGCAAGGTGCTCCAACATGCTGTTTTAGCATCAATACTATATTCATCTTTCCACCTCCTCACTGTTTTCCTATGCCTATTACTATTGCAAATGGCATGCCAACTTTTTAACAAATTCAAATTTGTTAGTTTTTTATCGAAGAAGGGCTATTTTATCAGCATTAGCTATTATATATAAAAATTACTTATATTGCTTTTTTTAGGATTTATTATGTTTATATATACAAAAAGCGTCAGTTTTCAGACACCGTTGTCTTTCTATATAAACGGCTTGTTTTAAGCATTCATTCTGTTTGTATACAGCATCCTATTTTTATACGTCAGTTTTCTGACATTAATTAGTTTGATATTTTTTTGTCTAATTCACGGGTTTACAGCGGAATTTTCTGATAATTCAATTACGATTGTCTATTTATCGACACTTATGCTGTACTGATCTATTTTATAATAAAGCGTAGCGCGTGGGATTTTTAAGATTTTTGCAGTTTTAGCCTTATTTCCCTTACAAAATTCAAGCGTTTCTCTTATAATATTTTTTTCTTGTTCCTCTAAATAATGATTTAAATCAAAATTTTTATCTATTTTTGAATTAATAATAGTATCATTTTCATCTTTTTTATAAGATTTCACTTCATTTCTAATTTCAAGTGGAATTAAATTCTCTGAAAGAACACCATTAGTTGACAGCACTACCAAATATTCAATAGTATTCTTCAATTCTCTAATATTCCCCTTCCACCTATACTTTGTCAAAATTTCCATAGCTTCAGGTGTAATCTCATGTATCTTTTTGTTATTTTTGATGGCTTCATCTTTTACTAATTGATCCACTAAAAGTAATATGTCGCCTTTCCTATCTCTCAGCGGCGGTAATTTAAGTTCTATTACATTTAATCTATAGTATAAATCTTCTCTAAATGTTCCTTCTTCTACCATTTTAGCTAAATCCTTGTTGGTAGCTGATATAATTCTAGCATTTATATCTATAAATTTTTCTCCCCCAACTCTCTTAAGCTTTCTTTCTTGTAAAACTCTGAGGAGCTTTGCTTGCATAAAAAGAGGCATATCTCCAATCTCATCTAAAAATATAGTTCCGTTATTTGCTAGTTCAAACATTCCCATCTTACCCTTCTTACTAGCTCCAGTAAATGCACCTGCTTCATATCCAAACAATTCACTTTCAAATAGCTCATTTGGTATAGCACTACAGTTTATAGGCACAAACAAACTATCTTTCATGTCATCGAAACAATAATCATGAATAGATCTTGCAAATACTTCTTTACCTGTACCACTTTCACCCGTTACAAGTATTGATGCATTTGACTTAGCTACTTGCTTTGCAATATTGACTTGTTCAAGTATAGCCTTCGAACGACCTATAACTCTTCCAAAATTATCATCGCTTATATTTTTTACTTGCTTTTTCAAAAAATCCATCTGATCAGTTGCATTTGCAAGTTTTAGTGAGAGCTCTTTTACCTCACTTACATCACGATCTGTTGTAACTACTCCACCAAATTCTCCATTTATAAATATGGGCTCAGCATTTACTATTACATGTGATCCTTCTTTCGGTGAATGATATAAACTATTTACAGCTTCTTTAGTTATAAGAACTCTAGCGTTTATAGCATCTGGAAAAAAATCATTTATATTATTTCCAAGTATTTTTTCTGTTGGAATACCATAAAGTTTAGCCGCATTATCATTCCAAATCAAAACCTTTCCATTCTTGTCCAATAAACATACTGCTTCGTGCATTATATTTACAACATTTGCAAGTCTCTTTAAATCTTTTTCCATTTCAGTATAAAAATTATCTAATATCTCTCGTTCTCGTATTATTCCTACTATTTTATTTTCACTAATTATAGGAATTAAACCTATCTTATTTCTTATCATCAAATTTCTAGTATCTGAAAGTGACTGTTCTAATTCAGCTGTAATAAGATTTTTAGTCATTATATCGCTCAAAATCATCTCTTGCTGAGGTCCCTTACTAAAAAATTCTCGCAAATCTTGAAGTGTAACTACACCTATCAAAAAACCTTCTCTATTAGTTATTAACATTTCTCTATTGCCACTAGCTAACATAACTTTTATTGCATGAGCCACTTTGCAGTTTTCATCAAATGTAATAAAATCTCTATTCAAAACAGCTCTATTTTTTATCCCTTCATATTCGAATATCATATATATCTCCCTTCAAATATCACAATTCCTTTCTATTATATCAGATATCAATTATCGATGAAATTATTGATCGCATAATAAAAAAAGCAACCTTATCTAATGATAAGATTGCTCCTATATTACTTTTTCTTTTTGTAGAAAAATGTCTGTACAGGCTCAAAATTATAACGCTCTGGCATGATAATTTGCTCTGTACTTCCCACAAAGAATACTCCATCGTCAGTAAGCGATTTATTGAATTTGTGGTACATCTCCGCTTTCGCTTCTTCTGTAAAATAAATCATAACATTTCGACACAGTATCAAATGATATCCCTTTGGATAAGGATCCTTCAGCAAATTCATTTGTTTAAATTTGACACATTTCTTTATATCATCTGAAATTTTGTATGAACTACCAACTTTTTCAAAATATTTTTTCTTCAAATCACTAGGAATATTTTTAAGACTCTTCTCATTATATATTCCCATATTTGCCTTTTCTATTGCTCCTAAATCCAAATCCGTAGCATCAATTTGAATATCTTTCAAATCAAAGAATCTAGAAAGCATCATAACTAGTGAATAAGGCTCCTCACCTGTTGAAGAGGCACTACTCCAGACTTTCAGCTTACCTCTATTTTCACTTTTAAGCTTAGGCACTATAATTTTATCTAAAGCTTCCCATTGCTTAGGGTTTCTATAAAACTCTGATACATTAATTGTCAAATAGTTTATAAATTCGTCGAAAAGTTTCTTATCATTTTTCAGACCAATGAAATAATCATCAAAATCCTTGTATTTATTACGAGACACTAGTGAAGCAATTCTTCGCTTCATTTGCTTTTCTTTATAAGACGATAAATCTAGTCCAATAAGCTTATTTATATCCCTTTTAAACGCTTCGTATTTATCCATAATTCCAACTCCTTCATTGAGGCCTGTTTGTCATTACAAAAGAAACCTTTATTTAATATGTCAATCAATTATTTTTGATTCATCATATCGCCAATAGTTACTTCTGGCTCTTCTGTAGTATAGCTAGTTGGCTCTTCTTCTTTTTTTACTTCTACAACTTCTTCTGTTTCAACAACTGGCTTTTCTAATGTTTCTTTAATACTTAAGCTGATTTTCTTTTCTTCTAAATCAATGCTAAGTACTTTTACATTAACTTTTTCACCAACTGATAATACATCGCTTGGCTTGTTAACTCTCTCGTATGCAATTTGTGAAACATGGACCAAACCATCGATTCCTGGCTCTAACTCAACGAAAGCACCGAAATCTGTCATTCTACGAACAACACCTTCTACAGTAGAGTTCACTGGGTAGTTTTCTTCTACTAATGACCAAGGATTTGGAAGAGTTTTCTTCAAGCTCAAAGAAATTTTCTCTTTAGACTTATCGAATGAAATAACATAAACCTGAACTTTTTGTCCAACTTTAAGAATTTCGCTTGGGTGCTTAATTCTTCCCCACGACATTTCTGAAATGTGGATTAGACCATCAACACCATCGATATCAACAAATGCACCAAAGTCAGCTAATCTAACAACTTCACCTTCTCTAGTCATTCCTTCTTCTAATTTAGAGAATACTTTTTCTTTTCTTGCATCGTCTTCAATCTTTTCAATTTCTTTTCTAGAAAGAATTAGACGATTTCTCTTAGTATCAATTTCTTTAATTTTAACTTTGAATTCTCTATTTACATAGCTTTCTAAATCTTTTACAAAACGAGTTGATAACAATGAAGCAGGAATAAACCCACTTACATTATTTACTATAGCTATTACCCCACCTTTAGTAGTTTTAACCACTTTAGCATCAACATATTCGTTCTCGTTATACATTTTTTCTAATTCTTCCCAGTTAACAATATTGTCAACTCTTTTCTTAGATAAAACAACATTACCATCTTCGTCGCTCATTCTAAGAATCAATACTTTAACAGTGTCTCCTTCTTTTAATATATCTGATGCCTTAGCATCTGGATCTTCTGTTAATTCATCTTTTGCAATAATACCATCTGCTTTATAGCCAATATTAATCATTGCCTCATTGTCATTGACAATAATAACTGTTCCTTCTACTACTTCTCCTGGTCTGATTGCTGACATGCCTTTTTCATATTCTTCCATCATTTTCATCATGTCATTGTTTTCCATATTGTTCATCTTGTTAACAACCTCCTCGATTATCCAATCAGGTGTAGATGCTCCCGCAATTACACCAATGATTTCATAATTCATAATTTCTGCCAAATCTAGCTCACATGCTCTTTCAATGTGAAATACATTTTCGCAGTTCAAACTGGCTATCTCTTTTAACTTTTTAGTATTAGAACTATGATAGCCTCCTATTATAATCATGGCATCTGATGATTTTGCCAATTGCATACAGGCGTTTTGTCTCTTTTCTGTAGCATCACAGATAGTATTTAAAACAACTGCCTTTGACTGTTTTTCTAATATGCGATTTGCACAATCCCAAAAGACACTTTCTTTGTTGGTAGTTTGAGAAACTACCAACACTTTTTCACCAATTTCTATTTTATCACATTCTGAAGGATTTTTAACTATAAATGTATCATTTTTACTCCAACCTTTTATACCAATCACTTCTGGATGAGTAAAATCACCAACTATAACAACCTGATAACCCTCTAAACTGTAGGATTCTACCTTTTCTTGTATAAGTTTCACATTAGGACAAGTTGTATCTATAATTTCACAATTTTGTGATACTAATTGATCATAAATTGCCTTTGCTACACCATGAGCTCTAATAATCACTTTTCTATTATACAAGGTTTTTAGATTTTTTTCATCAATTACTTTTAATCCGCTTTCTTCTAATTTTTCTATAATCTGCGCATTATGAATAACTGGTCCTATAGAATATACCTCTTCATTTTCAGAAAGTGTTCTTTCAACAAGTTCTATAGATTTTTTTACTCCATAACAAAATCCACTATATGTCGCTTTTACCACTCTCATTTATATACCCTCTTTCTTCAAAGCAAAAACATGATTCATAATATCATTACTCATTTTTTTATAGTCTTCGCCAGTAGGTTTTTGATCAAAGTAGTCACTATAGTCTATAGGTTCGCCAATCCTCACTACAACCTTACTAAATAACTTATACTTTTTCTTGGCATCTATATATACAGGTACCACTTTTGATTTAGTTTTCCATGCTAGTACTGAAACCCCTTGTTTAGGTTCAATATATTCTCCAGTTTTATTTCTTGTTCCCTCAGGGAATACAAATAATATTTCATCATTTTTAAGCACTTTAAGTGATTGCTTTATAGCCTTCAAGTCAGTACCTTCTCTATCTATTGGGATTCCACCTAGTGAAACTAAAACTTTCGAAAATAACTTATTCTTAAAAAGTTCTTTTTTTGCCAAATAATACATTTCTCTGTCAAATGCTAGACCTATAGCAATTGGATCTAATACGTGAATATGATTAGAACAAACAACATATCCTCCACCTGACGGAATATTTGACTTCCCTTCTATTTCTAATTTAAAAAACACTGCTGCAAGGCATTTCCCTACACCCTTTGCAAAATTATAAAACGACATATTATCACCTATTTACGTAGCTCAATATTGCCTCTATGACACCTTCTATATCCAAAAAAGTAGTGTCAATCTCTATAGCGCCCTCAGCTCTCTTAAGTGGCGCAAATTCTCGAGTTGAATCAATATGATCTCGTTTTTTTATTTCATCAATTACCTGTGCTAAATCTATTTCTACACCTTTAGCAGTTAATTCTTTATACCTTCTTTTACCTCTTTCTTCCGCACTAGCAGTTAAGAAAAATTTCAACTCTGCTTTTGGTAGAACATATGAGCCTATATCTCGCCCATCCATTATAACATCTTTATTTGATGCTATTTTCCTTTGAATATCAACCATCCACAATCTAATAAATTTTATAACAGCATAATTAGATACATTTTGGTTGATTTTATTTTCGCGAATAGCTTCATCTACAGCTATTCCATCTAAATAAATATGCCCATCTTTAAAATCTATATCTGTATCATGTAGCATTTGCTCAAGTTTATCATACTCTTCTGGTCTTATATCTTGATTCATAGACTTTAAAGTTATAGCTCTATACATAGCTCCTGTATCAATGTATTCAAATTTAAGCTGATTTGCAATCATTTTTGATATAGTGCTTTTTCCAGAGCCCGCTGGTCCATCTACAGCTATCTGCATAGCATTTCACCCCTATTTTACCAAATCTTTTCGAAGTGATTGAGCCTCTTTTAAATAAATATGCTTTACATCTCTTTGTTTAATATCTGACTCTGCTAAAACCATAACCCTAATACATTTAGCCAAACTACCCTCTACATACATTTCTTGCATGCAAAGCAAACTAGCTTGCTTAATCCCTAGTGTACGAGCTGCTACAGCTGGATATACTGCATCTAAATCTTTTGTTGCAGTGAAAGTTATTTGAATAATATCTTCCTGCTCTAAATCATTAGCTACTAGTATTTCTTTCAATAAATTCTCTGTATCATCTAACATAGTTTCTCGATTATTTTCAGTGGTTATTGCACCTCTTATCGATATCATAGCATCACTTCCCTTGATAATTATATACTAATTCCTGCAAGTCAACAAGGATTTATAAAAAAGTTAATTTTTAGTGATAAAAAAGTCTAGCAAACTAAGTTGCTAGACAAATTAACTATCGCTCTATTTCTTTTTCGTACACATCATATGTGTCCCAAACATTTTCCAAAATCTCAAAATAATTTTCTACAGTTTCACGTTTTTGCACAGCAACTCCAACAATTAATGCATTTATTAAGCTCATTGGACCTACAAGTGAATCAACAAATGAAGCCATATTGCTCTTTGCTATAAGAGCGTGAGTAGATAAATCCGCTATCGGAGATATTATACTATCTGTAATACCAATGATTTCACAATTTCTACTTCGTGCAAATTCTAGTGCTTGTATAGTTTTACGAGAATACCTCGGGTAACTTATTACAATTAACAAATCGTCTTCGGTTACTTTTATAAGCTGTTCTAAAACATCACTCAAACCAAAACTTACAACATTAACATTGTCTAGTATTAAATTCAAGTAAAAACCCAAATAACCAGCAAGCGCAGTAGAACTTCTTAAACCTAAAACATATACTCTTTTAGCTCTACCTATTTTATCCACTACTTGATTAAATATCGAATGATCAAGTTCATCAAGAGTAAGCCTAATATTATTTATATCAGACTGCATTACCTGTTTTAAAAAACCACCTTTAGATTGATACTCATCAGCAATACTTATTCTCTGCACTGTAGTAAGTTTGCTCTTAATCAACTGCTGCAGTGATTTCTGTAATTCTGGATATCCCATAAAACCTAGTGCATTTGCAAATCTGACTACAGTCGATTCACTTACACCCACTGTCTCACCAAGTTTAGAAGCTGTCATAAAAGCCGCTTTATCATAACTCTTCATTATGAACTCAGCAATTAACTTTTGTCCTTTACTCAAAGTTTGAAATTTATTCTGAATCATTTTAATCAGATCAATATTTTTATCTCCCATTTTATCATTCCCTTATCTGTGTTATTTCTTTACCACTTTCAAAAGCCTTTCTATTCAAAGCCTCCGTACCCTTTGGCACTCTGTTGAGAATCGCTCTTTCTAAAGACTCATCTGAAACAACTTTAGTTATTTCATTTAACGCCCCTAATGCCACTATATTAGCAACCATACTTCTACCAATTTTTTCACTAGCTGTTGTCAATATAGGCATTCTATATATATCATATTTTTTTGTATTATCTGGCAATTCAACTGCTTCATCGACTATTAGTGTACCATTTTCTTTTAAATTTGACAAATATTTGTCACAAGACTTCTGTGTTAATGATAACAATATATCACATTTCTGTACTTTTGGATAGTGAATCTCACTATCACTTATTATGACTTCAGCTTTACTTGCGCCGCCTCTGGCCTCTGGTCCATACGATTGTGATTGAACTGCTTCTTTATCATCCATGAGTGCTGCTTCTGCTAAAATTATTCCACCTAAAATTAGTCCTTGTCCACCAGAACCACTTAATCTAATTTCAACCTGATTACACATTTCTATCTCTCCTTTTGGAATCTATTGATCAGTTGCAAATATTCTTCAGCATATTCTGGCTGAGGTCCATTAAACATTTCTCCAATTAAAATCTTTCCTTTAAGTTCTTCTGCTTCCATCTTTTCAGCTTTCTCGACTCTAACTGCAGCATCTTTTAAGAAATTCATCATATCAACAGCGCTACCTTTTTTATTTTTACGTCCATAATAAGTTGGACAAACACTAACCGCTTCGACTAGAGAAAATCCCTTGTTTTGGATACCCTTCTTGATAAGACTAGACAATAAATCTACATGGTATACAGTCGATCTACCAGAATAAGTAGCTCCTGCACCTATTGCCAGGTTACAAAGATCAAAATTTCTATCAATATTTCCGTATGGAGCTGTAGTTCCTTTTTCATGAGTTGGTGTAGTAGGTGAATATTGTCCACCAGTCATACCATATATATTATTATTAAATACAACAGTTGTAAGTCCGATATTTCTTCTGCACGCATGTATTAAGTGATTTCCGCCTATAGCCGATGCATCTCCATCACCTGTAAGTACTATGACCTCAAGCTCGGGATTTGCAAGTTTTAAGCCAGTAGCAAAAGCAAGAGCTCTACCATGAGTTGTATGAAGTGTGTTGAAATTCATATATCCTGAGGCTCTTGAAGAACAACCTATCCCAGATACTATACATACCTTGTCAGTATCTAATCCTAAATCATCTATAGCCTTCATCACAGATCTCATTACTATACCGTGTCCACAGCCTGGGCACCAAATGTGAGGTAATTTTTCCATTCGAGCATATTTTTCAATCAATTGACTAGTCATTATTACATTACCTCCTTGATTTTCTCAACAATTTCAGATGGCTTGAACAACTCTCCATTAACTTTTCCAAAACCAAATACTTCATTTTCAGCTACACGCTCTACTTCTCTTAAATATTGTCCTTTATTCATTTCTACTACCAAATATTTACTAACTTGCTTACTCATTTCAACCAATTCATCTTCTATCAATGGCCAAATAGTAATAGGTCTAAGAAGTCCTACCTTATATCCGTCTTTTCTCATTATATCTACTGCACTTTTGGCTGCTCTAGCACTTCCGCCATACGCAACTACTACCAATTCAGCATCATCTGTTTTATATGCTTCATGTTCACAAATATCATCTTTATTCATTTCTACTTTATCAACTAACCTAGTTATCAAATCTTCAGCTATTGTTCCATCATTACTAGGAAATCCATCTATACCATGAGACAAACCAGTCACATGGAACTTGTAACCGCTTCCGAACGGTGCAATAGGAGGTACCCATTCATTCTCTTTAACCTCATACGCTCTATAATTTTCTGGCGACACTTCTGGAGTTTTTCTATCTATAATTTCAATATCTGACGCATCAGGTATTTCTATCTTTTCTCTCATATGCGCAATAGTTTCATCCATCAAAAGTATTACTGGTGTTCTATACTTTTCAGCTAAATTGAAAGCTCTAATTGTAAGATCAAACGTTTCTCTTACAGAAGAGGGTGTAAGTGCTATTACAGGATGGTCTCCATGAGTTCCCCACTTAGCTTGCATAACTTCGCCTTGTGCTGGAGATGTTGGCAACCCTGTGCTTGGACCCCCTCTTTGAACATTTACGACAACACATGGAATTTCAGTCATACACGCATAACCAAAATTCTCCTGCTTTAGAGAAAATCCTGGACCACTAGTAGCTGTCATTGATTTAAGTCCAGCAAGTGAACCGCCAATAGTAGCAGCCATTGCTGCTATCTCATCTTCCATCTGTATAAATTTACCACCAATTATAGGTAACTTTACTGAAGATAACTCAGCAAGTTCTGTCGATGGTGTAATAGGATATCCAGCAAAAAATTTCATTCCAGCAGCTAAAGCACCTTCAACACAAGCTTCATTTCCTTGCATTAATCTCTTATTCTTATTCATGGTCCATCTCCTCCAAATAAATAGCATAGTCTGGACATCTCTTTTCACAAAGTCCACATTTGATGCAATCGGTTTCATTCGCTATACAGACTTTTTCCTTATCAATTGTCAAAACTTTCTTTGGACAAAAAGCTACACAAATACCACAGCCTTTACACCAATCTTTTCTTACTACTAATTTTTTATTTTTCGTAGACATATGCGTCCCCCTCACATTTGAATACAGAAATTAGCAAAATTTCAAACCCTTCTCTAAGCTAATTGCTATATAATAAGTATCTTCATCTTGATAATAACAAAATAATTCAACTTTTGCAATTTTTGTTTCATTTTTTTAAAAACTTCGTTTTTTTCTTGCATTTATGTGTTAATAAAAAAATACTACTCTTGATTAGAGTAGTATTTTAGTTACTTTAATATATTTTGAAATTAAACAGGATATGTTTCGTCGTCATCATCAAGATATAACATTACCTCATCAACTTGATATTTTTTTACTTTTCTCTCCTTGAAAAACTTTTCCGCAACTTGTGGGAATAATGCATACGACAACACATCTTCGTCCTGCTCTATATATTCTTTTATGGCTTCTCTGAATTCATCTAATTGGGGTTCTAATAAATCTGCTGGTCTTCCTGTGTATATCTTTTCATTACCAACAATTCTTTTTATAAATTCAGAATCCATATCTGTAGTAGGTCTTCCATAAAGCCCCTTAACATAATTTTTTATTTCATTCGGAATAACCTTATATCTCTCACCCATTATTATGTTGAAAACAGCTTGTGTTCCAACCATTTGACTCATTGGAGTAACCAACGGCGGATAGCCTAAGTCTTTTCTAACTCTAGGAACCTCTTCAAGAACATCCTCCAATTTATCTAATTTCCCTTGATCTTTAAGCTGTGATACTAAATTAGAAAGCATTCCTCCAGGCACTTGATAAAGTAGCGTTTTAATATTTATACCAAGAACTTTTTGATTAATTTGCCCACTGTCTTCAGCTTTTTGTCTAATCTTTCTAAAATAGTCTGCTATCTCATTTAATTTATTCAAATCAAGGCCTGTATCATACGGTGAATTATGAAGAGATGCAACCATAGCTTCTGTCGCTGGTTGGCTGCTGCCATTTCCAAATGGTGAAAGAGCTGTATCTATTACATCTGCTCCCGCCTCCACAGCCTTCATATACATTTGATTTGCTATACCACTTGTAAAGTGTGAATGAACCTGAACTTCCAAGTCTGTATTTTTCTTTATTGATTTCACTAATTTTTCAGCATCATATGGCAACAATATTCCAGCCATATCTTTTATACATATAGAATCTGCCCCCGCATTTTCATATGATTTCGCCTTATTTACGTAGTACTCTATATTATGAACGGGACTAGTAGTATATGAAATAGCACATTGAGCATGCCCACCATATTTTCTCGTAGCCGATATCGCTGTCATCAAATTTCTTTCGTCATTTAATGCATCAAATATTCTTATTATATCAATTCCATTTCCAATAGCTCTTTTTACAAATTCCTCAACTACATCATCTGGATAATGTCTATAACCTAATATATTTTGCCCACGAAGTAGCATTTGTAATTTTGTATTTGGAATAGCTTTTCTAAGTTCTCTAAGTCTATCCCAAGGATCTTCATTTAAAAATCTGAGACAGGCATCAAACGTAGCGCCTCCCCAAACCTCTAATGAATGGTATCCTACCTTGTCTAACTCTTTTGCAATAGGTAACATATCCTTAGTTGTCATACGAGTCGCCATTAACGACTGATGAGCATCCCTAAGTATCGTTTCTGTAATCTTCACTCTATCCATTAATCCTCACCCCTATTATTGGTTGCCTCTTTCTATTAAATAAACGAAAGGAGGCATATTAATCTGATTAATTACTTCAAGCTTCATCACGCTAAAATCAATTTGATCTAAATTAGATAAGTAACTAGTTAAGCCCGTTGCTTCTTCACTCCCCGCCTCGTGTCCTGGATAAACTACAATTGCTAACAAACCATTTCCGTCTAATTTCTTCAAAACTTTAGAAATAGCCTCTTTGGTTGTACTCCATTTTGTAGTCTTTTCATGATCACCTCCTGGCAAGTATCCTAAATTAAATATAGCAAACGAAATGGCTTCATTGATATACTCATCTAAGTTTTGATGACCATCACAAATCAACTCGTAATTGTCACAACTCAAATCACTATTAATGAGCTTTTCTCTTGTTTTTTCTATAGCTTCTTCTTGAATGTCAAATGCATATAGTTTAGAATTTGGCATAAGGTTTTGAGCAAGCTTCAATGTATCGTGCCCATTTCCCATAGTTGCATCAACTGCAACAAGTGCATTTTTGGAATATTTCTCTATTATTTTCCTAGAAAAATCGGTTGCACGAGTAACCACTTCATACTTACTCATGACTGCACCCCATTTCAAAAAAAGATTTTATATCACATTGTCTGTTTTCAGTAAAAAATTTCAATGGCTCAAATATTGACTCATATAGAGCAGTAACTCTAGCCTTTTTAATTCCCATATTGATAGCTTGATTTAATATTGCTCTCATAAGGCCATCTACTTCAGTAAGCGAAAGTTTCTCATCATCTAATTTATTTATGAAAAGAACATCACCATCAATATCTGCACTTATGAAACCTCTTAAAATACCATTTTCCTCTAAACCATAGATTATATCAGCATTTCCAGCATCAATATTATACTCTTCAATTTGATTTTCTGTCATTCTTTGAATTATAACCATAGCTTCACCTCTTTTATCTAACTAACTTAATTATATACCAATACTAGTATTTATCTAGGATATTAAGTATTTTTAAGAAATATCTAGTTTATATAATAAAAAAACTAACCAAAGATTTATTATCTAAGGTTAGTTTACATATCTACTTTTTATTTAAGAATTCAACTTCAGTTTTTGTAAGATGTCTCCACTTTCCAGGTTTCAGGTTTTCATCTAAATTAATGATACCAATTCCACGTCTTTCTAATGTTAAAACATCATGCCCTATTGCTGCACACATTTTTCTAACTTGACGATTTCGGCCTTCTCTAATAACAATCTCTACAACAGAATTCTTTTCAAATTTTTTGATAGTCTTGATGCTAGCTTTACTAGTTTTCTTTCCATCTATCAAAAGACCTCTCTCGAAAGATTTTTTTTCAGCATTTGTTATAAAACCTTTTATCTTTGCCCAATAAATCTTCTCAACCTTATGTTTTGGATGAGTCAACTTATTTGCAAAATCACCATCATTAGTCAACAGAAGCAATCCACTTGTATTATAATCCAATCTACCTATTGGATAAATTCTTTGCTGTATTGTTTCAAAAAAATCAAGTACAGTTGGTCTGTTAAACTGATCTTTAGATGTCGTAACATATCCAACCGGTTTATTAAGCATTATATATACTTTTTTCTGTTCTTGTTTAAGCACTGAATGATTGTACTCAACTACATCTTTATCAGGGTCTATCTTAAATCCAAGTTCTTTAATTATTTTTCCATTAACCTTTACTTTTCCCTCTTGAATGAGCACCTCACTTTTTCGTCTAGATGCTACACCACAAAGTGCCATAAATTTTTGTAATCTCATAATTATCTCCTAGCTATTATTTTCTAATTCTTCTTCTACTTCTTTGGGTTCTACCTGCCTTATCTCTGGAAGTTCATCTATTGTCTTTATTCCAAAATACTGTAAAAAGTAATCAGTAGTTCCATACAATATTGGCTTTCCTATTTTTTCAAGTCTGCCAACCTCATGAATTACCTCTCTATCCAATAATGATTTAAGAGCTTTATCACTTTTAACGCCTCTAATATGATCAATTTCAGACTTTGTAATAGGTTGCTTATATGCAATAATCGACAAAGTTTCCAATGATGCATTTGACAAGCCTTTCTTTTTTTCTGGAACATATAATCTACTTACCCAAGAATGCAACTCCGGTTTAGTTGAAATTTGATAGCAGTTATTATGCTGCAAAATCTGCAATCCTTTATCTCCATTTTGATAATTCAGCATCAGCTCTTCTAACACTTTTTTTGTTTCCTGTGGCTTAATCTCCAAGACTTTAGAAATCTCTCTATAATCTAGTGGTTCTCCCCAAGTAAACAAAAGTGCCTCTACAATCGATTTAAGCTTTTCGTTGCTCATTGATTTCACTCCTTATACTGCCTTAATACTAATCTCTCCAAAATTTTCTTCTTGAAATATTACAATCACTGATAATTTTATGAGTTCTAACACTGCCAAAAAGGTAACTATCAATGCAGTTTTAGAGCAATAACCTTCAAATAATTCTTCAAAAGTTTTTTCCCCATGTTCTCTTACCAATGTTTTTATCTTTTCCATAGCTTCTTCTATTGTGATTTCATCTTTTTGTATAGTTCTCATAGGCTGTTCTTCTTTTGCCGTATTCTCATACTTGTCCATAATTTTACTAAATGCATAGTATATATCATATAGTTTAACATTTTCAAGTATCAATTGCTTTCCATCTTGTTCTAACTCTATTTCTTCTCTAGGTTTGTAATAAACTAATTGTTGTAAATCCTCTTTTTGCTTTAATTCATCTGCTGCCAATTTGAATCTTTTATACTCTACTAATTTTTGTATCAATGCCTCTCTAGGGTCTTCAATTTCTTCATTTTCTATATCTTTCTGCACTTTTGGAAGCAACATTTTTGACTTTATTTCAATAAGAGTTGCTGCCATAACTATAAATTCACTTGTTATCTCTAAATCTAGTTTTTTCATTTGTTCTAGATAATCTAGATATTGATCTGTAATCTTGTAAATCGGAATATCATATATATCTAATTCATGCTTCTCTATCAAGTGAAGCAACAAATCCATAGGACCTTCAAATATCTCTAAGTTAATTGTATAGTTCATCATTTACTCCTAAAATATTATATTCGATATAAATAAGTTAATAGCACCATTTACTATAGGTGAAAATATAGTTCTAAAAACTCCTAAATACATAAATAATACTAATATAACCATAGAATATCTCTCATATTGATAAAACTTATACTCTAATTTATCTGGCAACATACTGGCCAAAATTTTAGAACCATCTAACGGTGGTATAGGTATAAGATTAAATAATCCAAGTGAGATATTATAAATTAAAAGACTTGACATAAAATTAAACATAATATCATTACTAAAGAAAAATTCAATCTGAGCATTGTATGCAAACCTAAATATTAAACCTGTAATTACAGCTAATATAAAATTCGACATTGGCCCTGCAATTGATGTAAGTGCTATACCAAGTTTTCTATTCTTGTAATATCTAGGATCAATAGGTACTGGTTTCGCCCATCCAAACTTAAAAAATAAAAGCGCAAAAAACCCTATAGGATCAATATGTGCAATCGGATCTAATGTAAGCCTTCCCTGATTTTTGGCAGTCGGATCTCCAAGTAAATATGAAGCTAATCCATGTCCTAGTTCATGAAATGTCAGTGCTAATAATAATGCAGGTAGCCCCATAAGTAAATTAAGCATCTCTTGCATATTTGGCATAAACCTCATCTCCTCTCAACTTAAAAAAAGAAGCTATCATTATGATAGCTTCTTAATACCATCCTTGTCAACTATACCATAAATTAAGTGATAATTTTCATGCGGTTTATCGCTTAATTTTATGATTTCTGTCATTTTACCAACTACTTCATCAGCTTTCGCTTCATCATTAGCATGGATATAGGCGAGTACATCACCTTTTTTAACTTCATCGTTAACTTTTTTATTTAATATAATTCCTGCAGCTAAGTCAATTACACTTTCCTTAGTCTCTCTACCCGCACCAAGTACAAGAGCACATTTTCCTACAGCTTCAGCATTCATTTTGTTTACAAAACCATCTTTTTGAGCTACTACTTCTTTGACTATAGAAGCAGAATCAAATAATTCGTAATTATCAACAAAGTCTACATTTCCACCTTGTGCTCCTATGAATTCTTTGAATTTAGCAAGAGCTGAACCATCTTCTAACACCTTCTCTAGCATTGCTCTAGCATCTGAATCATTGTCAACTTTCTTTCCTAATAACAATAATTTTGATCCCAAAGTCATACACAATTCATGAAGATCTTTTGGTCCATTTCCTTTTAGTGTCTCAATAGCTTCTTTTACTTCTAAGGCATTTCCAATCGCAAAACCTAATGGTTCATCCATGTTAGAAATAATACCAACTGTTTCTCTATCCATATTATTTCCAATTCTAACCATTGCACTTGCCAATTTAAATGCATGATCTAAGTCTTTCATAAACGCTCCAGATCCAACCTTAACATCCAATACAATCGCATCAGAACCAGATGCTAACTTTTTGCTCATAATACTACTTGAAATAAGTGAAATATTATCAACTGTAGCTGTTACATCACGAAGAGCATAAAGTTTCTTATCAGCAGGAGTAATATTAGCTGTTTGACCTGCTACGGCAACTTTAACTGTATTTACATTTTTTATAAACTTTTCTTTACTCATTTCTATAGATAATCCTTCTATAGACTCAAGTTTATCTAAAGTTCCTCCAGTATGACCTAATCCTCTACCAGACATTTTGGCAACAGGTAAACCACAAGCAGCTACTAATGGAGCTAACACTAACGTAGTCTTATCTCCTACTCCACCAGTACTATGTTTATCTACTTTTATTCCTTCGATAGATGTAAGATCTATTTGCTCACCTGATCTAAGCATTGCGTCAGTTAGGTAAACAGTTTCCTCGTCGTTCATTTTCTGGAAATATATAGCCATCAAAAGAGCAGAAACTTGATAATCAGGTATTTCTCCCTTTGTATATCCCTCTACAAAATATTCTATTTCAGCCTTTGTTAAAGCTTGTCCATCTCTTTTTTTCCCAATAATATCAACCATTCTCATTTACAAAGTCACCTCTTTTAAGATCCCTCTAATCAAATTAACAAATTTAGGACCTGTTTCTTTTGCAACACGTAAAACTTCTTCGCCACTAATAGATTCTATTTCTTCTGCAATAGCCATATCTGTTACACAAGAAATACCTAATACATTCATACCGCTATGATTTGCTACGATAACCTCTGGTACAGTACTCATTCCTATAGTATCTCCACCTAATGTTCTAAGCATCTTTAGTTCTGCTCTTGAAAAATAATAAGGTCCGCTAATCGCAGCATATACACCTTCTTTTAAATCAAGATTTTGTTTTTTCGCTACATCAAAAGCCACTTTTTTAAGTGATACATCATATGCATGTGACATATCTGGAAATCTTGGGCCAAATTCTTTGTAATTTTCCCCTATTAAAGGATTGTCTCCCATGAAGTTAATATGATCTGATATAACCATAAGCGCTCCAGCATATAAATCCGAATTCATTCCTCCACATGCATTTGTAACTATCATATTATCTATTCCAAGTTCTTTCATAACACGGACTGGAAAAGTAACCTGCTTCATAGTATATCCTTCATAATAATGAAATCTACCTTGCATAGCAACTACATTTTTCCCTTCAAGCTCGCCTACAACAAGTTGTCCCTTATGCCCCATAACAGTAGACACTGGGAAATTAGGAATTTCATCATAAGATATTGTAATTGCATTTTCAATCTCATCAGCTAGTGGACCTAAACCAGAACCCAAAATCATCAAAATTTCCGGTTTTATATTGATTTTCTCATCAATATAACTTGCCGCTTGCTTAATTTCTTCTAGATACCCTGCCATACTAAGTCCTCCATATATAATTATAATTTAGTAGTTATAGTTCTAACCAGATTAATAAAGTTTCCTTTTACTCTCTCAGTAGTCTCTATTACTTCATCATGAGCTAGTGGTTGATCTAATATACCAGCAGCCATGTTTGTAATACAAGATATACCAAGAACTCTCATACCCATATGAACAGCTGCAATAACTTCTGGAACAGTACTCATACCTACTGCATCTGCACCTAAAGTCTGTGCCATTCTTATCTCAGCTGGAGTTTCATAAGTTGGACCTGTAAACCACATATATGTTCCTTCTTTGATTTCTAATCCCAAGTCCTTAGCACATTCTCTAGCAATATCGCAATAAGCTGGATCATAAGCATGTGACATATCTGGGAATCTTGGACCAAGTTCATCGAAGTTTTTACCCATCAATGGATTATTAAATGCAAAATTTATATGGTCCGTAATAAGCATCAAGTCCCCTGGTACATAAGACTTATTTGAACCACCTGCAGCATTTGTAACAACCATTTTTTCAATTCCCATTTGTTTCATAACACGAACTGGAAATACTACGTCTTGGATATCATATCCTTCGTAATAGTGAAATCTTCCCTGCATAACTAGAACCACTTTTCCTTCCAATTCACCAATAACTAATTGGCCTTTGTGTCCTTCTACTGTAGACTTTGGAAAATGAGGAATTTCTTCATACTTTACAATAGTTGGATTCTTGATTTCATCTCCTAGCACACCCAAGCCAGAGCCTAAAATCATACCGATTTCTGGTTTTTGAGAAATTTTACCCTCAATAAATTTACTTGCTTCAATTATTCTCCCTAACACCTAAACATCCTCCTTTATCAATTAATAATGAGTTGCCTTCAAGAAGCAACTCATTATCATTATACTATAGTTCTATTCTATTTTACAATATCTTTCAAATCATAAATGTAACAAAGGTCACTATTATACATAATTTTAACTAAGTGCTGAATAAAAATTTTCTAATATTGACAAATCAGAATAACCCATAATCTTTTTTATTTCAACTGGTGAAAGTTCTTGTTTTATGAGTTGAACTACACAAGTATTTCTTAAAAGTCTCGGATTTAAGTCTCTATCTATTACTTCACCATATTTTTTTACAAGTTTCCAAACCCCCTGCCTCGTATAAGGTGCTTTTCTTTTGCTATAAAAAAGTGCTCTATTTGGAGATAAACTAGAATCTAAAGACTCCCAATATTTTTCTAAAATATTTATTGTATTTGTACTTAATTTTATATATCTGAGATCTTGTGTAGTCTCTACTTTCAAAAAACCCATTTGAGTATTCAAATCTTCTATCTTCAAATTCGTTATTTCAGTAGCTTTAAGACCTAAATGAATCATCAAGTAACAAATAGTATAATCCTTTAATTCCTTATTCTTCGACAAATCAAAACTTGATAGCAATTTACTTATTTCCTCTTCTTCAAGATATTCCAGAGTTTTTTGATCCATCTTCGGTGGTTTCATGCCAAATGTGGGATCTTTTTTTACATGACCTTGATGTATCAAGTACTGAAAAAAACCCCTAATTGCAGAAAGACTCCTCGCTATAGTAGCATCAGAAAAATTTTGATTTTGTAAATACATCATATAAGTAAGTACCGATGTATCGCTAGCTGAAATCAAACTCTGATGCTTAGATGTCAGATATGCTTCGAATTTTTTCAAATCAGTTACATAAGACTGCACTGTATTTCGACTTCCGCTTCCTTTTTCTTGTAAATGTCTCTGAAACGCTAGTATATAATCATTCAACTTCATCGCCTCTCTTCAACATATTAAAATAATGCATTAATGCTATTGCTGTTTTAGCATCCCCAAATAAACCTTTATACACTCTTTCCTTAGCCTCTTCCATAGGAATTAACTTCACATTTATAAATTCATCAAAATCTCTGTGTGCCTCTACTTTGGTAAGTTTGTCAGCTAAATAAAAATAAATCTTTGCATCGCTAAAATGTGGTAACATATGATAATCACAAAGATACTTCATATTTTTAGCTTTATAACCAGTTTCTTCTTCAAGTTCTCTGAAAGCACAATCATAAGGATGCTCATTTTTTTCAAGCTTACCAGCAGGCACTTCTAACAACTCCATATCTACCGCTTTTCTATATTGTTCTACTAAAATCAATTCATTATCACTTGTAACGGCAACTATTGCAACAGCTCCAGGATGTTCTATTATATCCCGAGTCGCTTCTTTGCCGTTTGGAAGCAAAACTGTATCTTTTCTATATTTCAAATAATCTCCCTGATAAATTTCTTCAGAAGATAAAGTCTTTTCAACTAATTTCATCAATATACCTACTTTCTGATTGATTTTAAAACTATATCTAAATTCTCATAAATTTTATTTACCTTGTAATCTGACGATTGCTTTTCTATTGAAATTTTGAATTTTTGTTCTAAAAATGCAGGATCTACTTTTAGTTCCTCGCTCAATTTTTTAAGATATTTAGCTGGAATTGGTTTTTTTCCAAATACCCATGGGGTAAGCTGCGTTTTAAGGGATACGCCTAGCTTTTGTGCCAAGTTTTGCATACTTAAATTGTCTTCCCTTATTGCGTACTCCAAACCTGTAAGCGTAATCACTATAATCCTCTCCTCGCTCATTTTTTACTCTTTTCTTTCTCAGTATTCTCTGTCTTTCAAATATATGATGTATCAAGTGTTCTTTTTCATAACGACCTAAGTCGACAAACTCTGCGCAAACAATGTACTCATATTCACTGTGTTTTTCAGTCTTATTTTCAACGCAGCGAACAACTCGGCCCCTTAATTTTATTGCAAACTTTTCTTCATTCATTGAAAAATTGACATTATCTTCTATATTATAAAATTGATTTGTATAGAATTTAAGACCCCCACCGCTTATATTTATTGTAAGTACCGTCTCCTCTTCTCCAGTATGTTCATCATGCCTAATAAGTTCCCATTCATCCCTAAGTCTATAATGCTTTCGTATTTGAATTTTTTTTATTTCACCTAATCTTTTTATCTTCAAGCATTTAACATTATTTTCCATGACATGATCAGAAACAACAGCATCAAACATGTATATGCCACTATCACCTCTTAAATATTCAATTTTAACCTTTCTTCCTATAGATATCATTACATACTCAGTCTGCACAATGGGACAAGTTACTAATATCTCATCTTGCGATTCATTAAAGTCTTCAAGCTGTGATTCGTGAAAATTTTCAGACAATTCATTCGAATTGTATATACGAATAGTTTCGCCTAATTGCAATTTTTTCTTATCCATATCATCACCCTGTTTACATAATATATTTATTATCTTTATTTTATCATAAAAGCAAAAAAAAGTACACCTAATAGGTGTACTTAAAATCATTATTTTGCTTCATTCAAATAATCTTGAACCTGCTGTGCACGCTCTTTCGTGTTTCCTGATAGAACTTCAAATGGTATATTTTCTGATTTTAGGAAAACCAGAATAGCTTCATCGACTTGCTTAGCTATTTCCTCATCCTGCCATCTTACTCCATCTTTTTCATAACCAAACTCTCTTGGTAAAAAGAATATATGATCATATTTTGGAATATCTTCTAAAGCTAATATATACAAATCTTTTAGAATCTCAATTTCCTTTTTCGTTCTCTTCTTGTCACCAAGCATAAATCTCCCATAAATATATGGGACAAAAGTTGCATAATCAGTAAGAGCAATGTCAAAATCAGATAACTCTTCCTCTAATCTCTTTTGACCTAAATATATGCCATATTGCTCAGCAATAGTTTCAATCATACCTTTTTCTTTTAAATAATCAGTTGAATATTCTAAGGCAAAACCAACATTTTCACCTTCAATTTTCATGTCAACATAAAGTTGCTGAATTAATGTTGTTTTCCCACAACGTGGGCCCCCTAAAATTGCTATACGCTTTGTCATCTACATCCACTCCGTTCGATAGAAATACCTATATAGTATACTATATAGATTGATATTAAAGCAAGGGGTTTACGAATATTTTTATCAAAAGTCTAAAAAATAATCGTCATTTGCTACTCTAAATCATCAGGCATATCCCAGTTGTGATAAATTTCCTGAATATCATCATTATCTTCCATCATATCAATCAATTTCAACATGTTTTTGTGATGCTCTTCTGGTAGCTCTTGGTAATTTTGAGGTAAATAAGCGATTTCAGCTTTTTCAAAAGAATATCCTTCTGCCTTTAAAGCATCTCTTACTTCTCCAAATGAACCTTGCTCAGCTGTTATTTCAAAAAAGCCATCATCAACATCTACATCGTCAGCACCAGCCTCTAATGCAACCATCATGATTTCATCCTCTTCTACATCCGGATAATTTTCTCTGTCGATAACTAATACCCCTTTGTGATCAAACATAAACGAAACTGAACCTGATGTTCCTAAGTTTCCACCACATTTAGAGAAATAGTGTTTAACATCTGCTACTGTTCTATTCTTGTTATCTGTCAAGCATTCCACTAATACTGCAACTCCACCAGGGCCATAACCTTCGTATGTAA
The DNA here is from genome assembly GCA_025210965.1 of Tissierellales bacterium. NCBI lineage: Bacteria > Bacillati > Bacillota > Tissierellia > Tissierellales > Tissierellales bacterium. Next base: position 1,789 of record JAOAQY010000238.1, on the reverse strand, counting down.
TTTCTTCATAGTTTACGCCTTCAAGATCTCCTGTACCTTTTTTGACAGCTCTATCAATATTATCATTTGGCATATTTGCTGCCTTTGCTTTTTCAATTGCATTTTTAAGTGCATTGTTGTATTCAGGATCGCCTCCGCCATCTCTAGCTGCTACTGTGATATATCTCGCTAGTTTGGTAAATATCTTTCCTCTTTGGGCATCTGCTTTTCCCTTTTTATGCTTTATTGTAGACCATTTATTATGTCCTGACATATGATCCCTCCTTAACAATTTCCACCCTAAATAATAACACACCTACTAATTCTTTTCAATACTTAACTGGCAGTGTGCAATATATTCTATTTAAAGCACATCAAAAAAGCACCCTCAAAAGGATGCTTGAATAAACTATCATTTTAGTTCTGCATATACACATTCATGATAAACAAATTTCAAATCAGTACTTTCTGCTTTATCTAATACGTCTTCATCTAAACTCCCCGGCTGAAACCATGCGTACTCTATTCCTTGTTTTTCAATTTCATCTAATAGCAATAGAGAAATTTTAGGGTTTACTATAACATTAACCACTTCTACCTTTTCAGGTAAATCAGCAAGTGTTTTGTAAATTTTTTCACCTTCTATTTCACTATATTTGGGATTAACTCCATATACATTATAACCTCTGTCTCTTAAAAGTTTCCAAATTTTATATCCAAATCTCTCTTTGTTTTCTGTTACACCCACTATAGCCCAAATTTTTTTGTCGAGCATTTCTTTCTTGTACTTTTCAAATAAATCCATATTAGCACCTCCAAATTATATGATCACTTTATTGTCAACTATATTGTAATAATTTTCGTCTAATACTTCATAATCAAATTGTCCTTGAGTCCACTCAGCCATGAGCTTATTCAAATTTTCTATTTCATCTTCTTTGCTAAGAAGCACAACCTCAACCACTTCAGAGTAATTCTTTCTAGCTAATAAAATATCTCCTTTTTCGATTTCATAATCTACTTTACCAAGAAGGCTATAATCAAGTTTGTACTTTACCGCGTACAATTTTACTTTTTCAATAATTTTTGCTGCTTCTAGCCCAGCTTTCGCACCTTTTGTATACGCTCTAACCAACCCACCAACGCCAAGCTTTACGCCTCCAAAATACCTAGTAACCACTACTACAACATTTCTAAGATTTTCTTTTTTCAATACCTCTAGCATAGGCACTCCAGCCGTACCACTAGGTTCTCCATCATCATTGCACCTTTGCACCTTGTTATTTTCACCAACGACATACGCAGGAACATTATGAGTAGCATCTCTGTGTTTCTTTTTAATATGCTCTATAAATTCTAGAGCCTCTTCTTCCGTCTCTATTGGCTTAGCATAACCTATAAATCTCGACTTCTTTATTTCTATTTCATCACTAGCTTCTTCTAATACTGTTCGATACTGTGCTTCCATGCATATCCTTCTTTCTAAAATATCTTAATTCACTATATAATTGCTTTATCTGCTGAATTCTTATCTTTCAAACTTTCCTTCAATATTTTTCTTTCTTGAGTGTAAGTCAGTTTTTCTAATGCATCTTTAACTCCATAAAATCCCGCATTTTCTCTACCCTTCACTTTCGTCAAAGTAAAACTTTCTTCTAGTGTCTTCGCTTCATACCAAATAACGGTATTGCACATTGGAACTTCCCGACTCACAGAATAAAACTCATAAACACTATCTCCTATGTGTTCCTTTAGAGCTATTTCCATCTTAAAATATTGCCAAAACAAATCAACATATATATTTTTACTA
>JAOAQY010000237.1 GCA_025210965.1 Tissierellales bacterium | reverse complement strand
TAATATGTCATGGTGCAAAACCACTGTTCTTCTTGGATTACCTTGCAACAGGGCATCTAGACCCAGAAAAAGCAGAGCAAATTGTTGCTGGTATTGCAAAGGGTTGTATGGATTCGGGTAGTGCTCTAATTGGAGGAGAAACAGCGGAAATGCCAGGATTTTATTCGGATGGAGAATATGATTTAGCAGGATTTTCAGTAGGGGCGGTTGATAAATCGAAGATTATAACAGGAGAAAAGGTATCTAGCGGAGATCAAATCATAGCAGTTCCATCTAGTGGAGTTCACAGCAATGGTTTTTCATTGGTTAGAAAAATAATAGAAATTGCAAATGTAGATTTAAATGATGTAGAAAAACCTTTTGATAAATCAATAGGAGAGGTACTTCTTGAACCTACTCAGATATATGTTGACGCTATACTTCCATTGGTTTCAAAATTTGATTTAAGTGGAATAGCACATATTACTGGTGGCGGTTTTTATGAAAATATTCCTAGAATATTGAAAGATGGTCAAATGGCAAAACTTAATTTGAATAGTTATGAGTTACCAGAAATATTCAAATGGCTAGAAGAAAAAGGAAAACTCAAAAGAGATGATATGTATCATACATTTAATATGGGAGTTGGAATGGTTATTGTAGTCAAATCAGATATAAGTGATGCTGTAATTGATGATTTGAAGTCTAGAGGGTATGGTGCATTTCTATTTGGAGAAATAGTAGATGGTGAAAAAGGAGTCGAATTATGTCTAGAGTAAATATAGGCGTGTTGGTATCCGGAGGTGGAACAAATCTACAGGCGCTAATTGATGAAATTCACAAGAAAGATATAGGAAATATAGTTCTAGTTATTTCAAACAAGGAAGAGGCATATGGACTTACTAGAGCGAATATGGAAAATATTGAAAACATATATATAGAACCTAAGGATTATACTAATAGATTCGAGTATAACAAGAGGCTTATAAAGGAAATGAACGCTAGAAATGTTGACTTAGTAGTACTTGCAGGTTATTTGAAGATACTCAGTGAAGATTGGTTTACACATTATAGAGATAAAATCGTAAATATACATCCTTCACTTATACCAAAGTATTGTGGTAAGGGATATTATGGAATAAAAGTTCACGAAGCGGTACTAAACGAAGGAGAATTCAAAACTGGAGCAACAGTACACATAGTTGATGAAGGAACGGATACAGGGCCTATACTTCTTCAAGGAACATGTGATGTGTTTGAAGATGACAGCGCTTTAAAACTTCAAAAAAGAGTACTTGAAATAGAACATAAATTGCTAGTTAGGGCAGTTAAATATTATTGTGAAAATGGGTCTTTTGAGAATTTGGGAAAATAGAATTAGGAGGAATAAAAAATGGCGAGAAGAGCACTTATAAGTGTATACGATAAAGCAGGAATAGTTGAATTTGCTAAGGAGTTAGTCAAAAGAGATTGGGAGATACTATCTACAGGTGGAACAGCTAAAAAACTTGAAAGTGAAGGTATAGAAATAATTGATTTAGAGTCAGTTACAGATTTTCCTGAATGTTTTGATGGAAGAGTAAAAACACTTCATCCTAAGATTCATGGAGGGATACTTAATAGGAGAGACAATGAAAGCGATCAAATCAGAAAGAAAGAACTCGGTATACATGACATAGATTTGGTTGTAAATACTCTCTATCCATTTAAAGAAACTGTAAAAAAACAAGGCGTATCGCATGCTGAAATCATAGAAAATATAGATATCGGTGGTCCATCTATGATACGTGCTGCAGCTAAAAATTACAAAGATTGTTACATAGTAACTGATCTAAATGATTATGATAGAATGGTAGAAGTACTTGATTTGGATGAAAGCGTTCAAAGTGACTATAGATTATACCTAGCATCTAAGGCATTTCACTTAACTGCACATTATGATGCTCTTATATCTAGTTATTTTGGTGGAATAGTTGATACAAATAGTGATACACTTACTATGACATTTGAAAAAATTAGTGATTTGAGATATGGAGAAAATCCACATCAAAAGGGAAGTTTTTATAGAGAAGTGTTTGAACAAAGAGGAAGTTTAGCTGATGCTATTCAGCTTCATGGCAAGGAATTGTCATTTAACAACATCCACGATACAAATGGAGCACTTGATATATTAAAAGAATATGAGGGACAAAAAACTATAGTTGCTGTTAAACATGCCAATCCTTGTGGTATAGGTACAGCAGAGAGTCTAGTAGAAGCTTTTGATAAGGCGTATAAATGTGATCCAGTATCTATATATGGTGGTATAATAGCATCAAATGAGATTATGGATTTAGAGACAGCACAGAAAATATCAAAGATATTTATAGAGGTAGTTGTTGCACCTGATTATGAGGAAGAGGCACTAGCTTTATTGACTAAAAAGAAAAATATCAGGGTACTTAAACTTGAAGATATAGAATACAAAACATATAAAGCTCGAGAAGTAAAAAAAGTTTTAGGAGGATTATTGGTGCAAGATAGAGATGATTCTCTAATAAAAGATGGATATACTTGTGTGACTGATAGAGAGCCAAGTGAAAGTGAAATGACTGATTTAATATTTGCTTGGAAAGCCGTAAAACATGCTAAATCAAATGGTATTGCTATGGCAAAAGATGGTGGAACGGTAGCGATAGGACCGGGTCAGGTAAGTAGAATTTGGGCAGTTGAAAACTGTATAAAACAAGGAGGAGAAATGTTAGAAGGTGCAGTTATGGCATCTGATGCATATTTCCCATTTGATGATTGTGTTGCAGCCGCTCACAAGGCAGGTATAACAGCTATTATTCAGCCTGGAGGATCTATCAGAGATGAAGAGTCTATAAAGAAGGCAAATGAGCATGGGATAGCTATGATATTTACTGGTATGCGTCATTTTAAGCATTAAAAGGAGTGAAGAATATGAAGTTCATGGTGATAGGAAAGGGAGCTAGAGAGAGTGCTATTATTTGGAAACTAAGGCAAGATCCAAAAGTCAGTCAAATATATGCGGTTCCTGGAAATGGTGGCACTAGTGATATGGCAGAGAATATAGCGCTAGATGAGAGTGATCATGAAGGAATATTGAATTTTGCAAGAAATCAAGGGATAGATATGACTATAGTAGGACCAGAGCAACCCTTAGTAGATGGTATAGTTGATAAATTTAGAAAAGCGAATTTGAAAATAATAGGTCCTGGACAAAAAGAAGCAAGGTTAGAAGGAAGTAAATTTTATTCTAAAAATTTTATGGATAGATATGGTATTCCTACTGCGAGGTATGGCAACTTTACTGATGCGAGCAGAGCTAAAGAAGCCTTAAAAGATTACGATTATCCTGTGGTAATAAAGGCAGATGGATTGGCAGCCGGTAAGGGTGTTATAATAGCACAAACGGCAGAGGAAGCGGAGAAATCTATAGATGATATGCTTATAAATGACAAATTTGGTGAAGCTGGTAAGCATATATTGATAGAAGAATTTTTAGAAGGTACAGAGTGTTCACTCATATGTTTGGTAGATGGAAAGACAATATTACCTCTTGAGAGTGCTAGAGATTATAAGAGAGCACTTGATGGAGATTTGGGTCTTAATACAGGTGGTATGGGTTGCTTTTCTCCAAATCCTATATTAAAAGATGAAAATGTTCAAAAAGAAATTGAAGAAAATATACTTAAGCCATTTCAAGTGGGAATAGATAGTGAAAGAATGGACTATAGAGGAATATTGTTTATAGGACTTATGTTTACAAAAAATGGCATAAAAGTACTAGAATTTAATGTCAGATTTGGAGATCCTGAAACAGAGGTAATACTTCCAAGGCTTGAAAATTCACTAGCTGATGTGTTTATGTCACTTCACGATAGGAAATTAGATGAACTAGAACTTAAGTGGAAAGATGATGTTAGCTTGTGTGTAGTACTAGCGTCAGAAGGTTATCCGGAAGCGTATGAAAAAGGTAAGAATATAAACATATCTGAGATAGAAGATGAATATATGGTATTTCATGCAGGTACTAGATTGGTAAATGGAGCATTAGAAACTGATGGCGGAAGAGTCATAGCATTTGGCTGTTTGGCTTCTGATTTTAAGCAAGCTAGAGCAAAGATTTACTCTCGAATAGATAGAATAAATTTCGAGGGAGCACAGTATAGAAGTGATATAGGAAAATCAATTGAGGTTTAGATATTAAGTGAAAAAGAGCCAATCGAGTAATGACTTTCAGAAAAAGTTATATGTCGGTTGGCTCTGATTTTTAGTTGTTTATTTTTTGTTTGAAATAAGAGAGCCCATTTTGAATGTGGGTTCTTATTGCATTTTCTAACTCACTTATATCATTTTTTTCTATAGCATTGATAATAGCATTGTGCTCTGCGTATATTTCAATCGTTCTATCCATATTAGCTGCAGAAATATTTCTGTCTCGAGATATTATTTTTTCAATGTTCTCAAGAGTTTCTTCTAAAACAATATTTTTAGATGCTCGCCTTATTATTTGATGAAATCTATTACTTCTATTTACTAACTCG
>JAOAQY010000236.1 GCA_025210965.1 Tissierellales bacterium | reverse complement strand
TGTTCGCTTTTTTATTGCAGAGGGGGAAATACAGATGAATATAGGAAAAAGCTACATAGAATTATGTGATGAAATAGAAATGTGGACATTTAGAAAAGAGACAATAGAAGATCAAGTAAATTACTTAATGGACAAAAACAAACCTAAAGATATAGGAGCTATAGACTACAGTGCGCCTACTGGTGGAACTGATGTAATATTAGACTTTGAAGAGTTAGTTAACAATATAGATCCAATGCAAAACGAGATTCAAAGGTTGGATTCATTGATTCAGAGATTGAGTAAGTCAAAGTCAATGATTGAGAAGAAATTGGAAAGCGCTAAAGGAGTAGATTATAAGATTATTTACAAGAGATATGTAGAAGGAAAGAGCTTAAAGGTTGTGGCGGAGGAGTTGAATTACAATTATTCTTGGTTGAGAAATAAGGTAGCAAGGCTTTAATTTTAAGAACAACTAGAGTAAATTGACAATTAAAAATTCGAAGAGTAAGATATAAAAGATACTAAATATAAAAAGTGGAAAGAAGATGATACTTTGATTGATTACTCAAATATACCATGTGAAAATATAAAGGAAAATGATTTATTTGGAATAAAGCCTAAGTACAAATTAATTAGCGCATTTGTAAAAAAAATGCCGACCGATGATATTTATGGTTGTCACAAAATGATTGCACTGTATGGAGAATGGGGTTCTGGAAAATCAAGTGTTTTCAATACATTGAAATGTGAAAATAATCAAAATTGTGAAACAGAAGTGCTTGTATTTGATTGTTGGGAGATAGAAAATGATAATAATTTAGGACTTTCATTGTTAGAATTTATTGCTTCAGAGGCAGATATTAGCAAGTTGAAAAGTGGAGCTATATCAACTTGTTGGAATTTCTTAAGATCTTTTGCCAGGAATACAAGTTTTGACTTTGCAGGAGCGAGTATAAATGCTGGACAGATAGCCAAAGATTTGAGTGATCAAGATAATGAGTTGATATTAGATAAATCATTTTATACTCAAAAAAAGAATTTTAAAGATTCATTTGATGAGATTATCGATAATTTTTTAAAAAAGAAAGATAAAAAACATTTGATTGTATGTATTGATGAGTTAGATAGATGTCAACCAGAAAATGTTTTGAACTTACTGGCAAGTATAAAACATTTTTATACTTTAAATTCTAAAGTCGCTTTTATATGTGGTGTTGATAGAAAAGCAGTAAAACAAGCATTGTACTGTAGATATAGGGATAATGTTAAAGCAGAAGAATATTTAGAAAAGATTTTTGATATATCTTTTAATATGCCTAAAAAAATAAGAACTAAAGAGCTTGTTACAGAATATTTAGTGATGTATAGAGCAAATTTAGACATAAATAATTTAGCAGATGAAATTAGTTATTTTTTAGAAAAACTTGAGTTTGTAAATCCTAGACGACTAAAAAAAGTTTTGAATAAATATTCGACTTATAATAGATTGATAGTATTGGATGGAAATAGGAGTTTTAAATTGAATAGGCGCTCAATGGTTCAAAATATTTTTGTTATATATTCTATTATATTACATGAATTTTATCCAGATAAATTTAATAAAATACTTAAAATTGATGAAAGATTTGCAAATCAGGATTATGGAAATGGTACCTTTGATCAACCTAATTACGATAATTATAAAAATAGCATTATTGAGTATGTTTCAGAAAAAAATATTAAATTTGATAATATAGATGATATAAATATGCTTCTTCGGATTTTCAGTCCTAAGTTAAATAATTTAAGTCCAACAATGGTTTTTAATTCGAGAAATATTAGTGATTCACTAAATCAAATTGAATTGAATGGAGAAGGCGGTATAGAATTTAGATTTTGTAAATATATAGTTAAAAAACTATATGGACAAGTGTCGGAAATAGAAGAGTATGCATTCAATATAAAAGCACTTTTTGAAACAACTCAGTTTCTACTCTAAAAACACCTTGCAAAGACCTTGCACTCCACCCATAATTTCCATGTTATTATGGTACTAAGGAAAAATAGATAAACGAGAGACACCCCAAGTCGGCGGTGTCTTTTTTATGCCCAAAAACAGGAGGTGAGAGAGATGGCAATCAGAGTACCAAAGGAGAAATGGTCGAAGACGAAGTGTTCTAATTGCGAATGGATAAAGAAATCTGGAGAAACCTATTATTGTCCATTCCAGAAATGCTTCAAAAAGCTAGACTGTTCTAAAGAATGGAAGGTGATCAAGTGTGAATGATGTCAAGCCTATCAAAGATCGTGTCATGATAGACCAAATAGCAGAATATCTCAGACTTCAAAGTGAGAGAAATTATGTTCTATTTATGATGGGAATATACACAGGGCTTAGGGTGTCAGATATATTGGAACTCCAGGTGAGAGATGTTAGAAACAAGGAGTCTTTGAATGTAGTGGAAAGCAAAACAAGTAAGAAGAATACATACAAACTAAATCCAAATATCAAGAAAATCATAGCAAATTATGTTGAGAATAAATCAGATTATGAGTACTTGATAGCATCGAGACAGGGGAGCAACAAACCAATATCTAGACAACAAGCTTATAACATTTTAAACACTGCAGCTAAAATATTTGGGCTACAAAAGATTAGTCCACATTCTTTGAGAAAGACATATGGTTATTTCATATATCAGAACAGTAATAAAAAT
>JAOAQY010000235.1 GCA_025210965.1 Tissierellales bacterium | reverse complement strand
TCAGATAAGCGATCACGTGGAACGTCGATTTCAACATCTCCATATTTGGAGCGTAAGTTTTTAGAACGTTTTCCATTTCTAGAATTATAAGTTTCTTTATTTTTGTAATCATATTTGCTGTAGCCAAGCTCGTCTTCAAGCATTTCTTCAATAATATCTTTGAATTGAGCTTTAAGTAAATCTTGAATATCAGAAATATCAGTAAGCTGTCCTTTTTTCATTAACTTTCTTAATTCTTTTTTATCTAATAACTACATAGTGGTGTATCCCTCCTCATAATATTATTTTATATTATTTCAGAAGTTTACACCACTTATTATATACTCTCTAAAAACCTCTACAATATTTTAAACTAAGGGTTGTAGAGGCTTTTATATTTATGATGATATTAAAGATTTATCATCACTGTATTTCATAAAGTCATAGGCACAAAGTATTCTACGATATTGTGTAGATTGTTTGTCGATGTAACTTCTTAAATAGTTTTCAACATCCAACAATTCTAAAGAATCAGCTAAAATACAATGTATAATTGCATTAGGTTTTTTTGTTGGAGCTATACTAGTATCTGATTCTATATCTGAAATTGTTTTATGTGAACACATACAATTTTTGTGCATGGTATCTTTTATATTTAGCAATTTAGTCTTTTGTTGTTTCATTAACCGTTCTTTGGTTGAAATGGTAGGGTTAATTTTTGAAAAAGCATATATAGGGAAAAATTGACCTTTTTGAATGCGATGTTTTTCAATTAATTTTAACAATTGTACGTTGTCTTCTTCAATTATTTTAAAATAGTTTTCCATCATTTCTCCAGAGGTTTGATAGTCGTATGTAATGCTGTTTATGTTTCCGATTGCTAGTATTTTTTGATCGTTTTTTAACTTATCTATATCATTTGTTATATGAACTTGTATAGATCCACCTTCATATATATCTTTAACGATAGTTTGAACTTTGCGTACATCCATAGCAGAAACTGGGAGCTGTAGTGAAGCTATGGAATTATAGAGTTCTGTAAAGTTATCAGTTTTAATTTTATTAACACGTATCGTGGATATGCCATCTAGAATAATATCATGGTCATGTACTTCAACATTACTGGATCCTGCATCGTATTCAACTAATAGAAAATTAGATTTAATTTTCTCAGCTATAGATGAGTTGGGGGGAACATATGTAAAGATGGTTTTTAATAGTTTCTGAATGTTTTCGTCACCAACTTTATACCCAATGAAAATAATAGGATTATGAATAAATAGAGAAAGTAACTGTGCTTTAATAAGTTCATATTTTTCATCAAATAGATTGTAGTCTTTTTCGGTAATAATTATTTTATCAGGCTCGGTTACACAACCATGTATTTTATAAATTGATCCGTATGGATTACTTAGAAGTATATTGTTACCAATAAGAGGATTGAATTCAAAGATATTTTCTATTAATTCATCGTAGTTAGTTGTTATAATAGAACCTATATTTTTTCTAACTTTTTTTAACGCCACAACTTCTTCTTTCATATTTTCTTTAAAATTTAATGTCTTAAAAAGTGATGCAATATATATTTTGAACCTGCTAGTATTTATTTCTTCTTCTTTCATTTTTCTATAAAATTCATCGTTTATTGATTTGAAACGTCCGTCTCTGTTTTTAGGAAGGGATAAATGATCATTAAATTTTTGTTCTAATGCACTAGCTATTTTTTCATATGAATAAGAACCATCATGATTTTGAGAATTAGATTTTAAATCAAGAAAATTCTCTTCGTTTTGGGTTAGCTCATAAGAAATATATTTTAAAAGACTATCCCAAGTGTATGTATTAGAGAGATAACGTAAACTGAAGCCTGCACCAATAAAAAGAACAGGGTGGTTATTATAATTTTTTATAAATGAATTTATATCCATAAAGATAACTCCTTTCTTTAACGGCTACGCACACAATTTATTTAGTGAATAGCGACTAAGCTCATTGTCAATCCATAATATTATGTTTGATATATATTAATATTCTCAAGAGATTTTTTCTGATTCACCATATTTTTTATTAGATATTCTCTTTCAATATCAATTGAATTATTTTTAATTAAAATAATATATGAATAATTTTTTTAGTTTGATAAAGTAGGTTTATAAGATAATGAAATCTAGTTTCTGTTTTCGTAATTCTGCGTTTTGCTTATACTTTTTGATTTTTTAACTAATAGCTAAATTTTAGATTCAAATTTAAATAAGTCTTTGATTAAATTATACAAGAGATATAAGAAAATGCAATAATATTAGTCAAAAAAGTATTTATTGGAATCTAAGAAAAAGGTAATTTCAAGGGAAATTTTATAGGATAGAATATGGGAAAGTATATAATGTCAGTTTATATTGAAGTATATGTCAACTGTTATGGATGTTTCAAGAGGGAGCTAGGAATTTATGAGAAAGGATTAATATTTTAATAGACGAGAGGCATTGGGAGATAATTGAGTGTAAAGTTGTGATCGTTAATACTAAGTAATATTGAAAAAAGTAAAAGAGGAAAATAAGATACTCAATGATATCATTGGTCATAAAAGTAACTGTTCAAAATAAACTGTTGAAAATTTTAACATGATACGGGTATTTAAAGAAAAAATAGAACATATTGCAATTTGGTCAAAGGACATAGAGCGGTTAAAAGATTTTTATATTAAGTATTTTAGAGCAAAGGCTAATGATGGGTATCATAATAAAACCAAGGGATTTAGATCATATTTTTTAAGTTTTGATGATGGAAGTAGACTTGAGATAATGAATATGGATGGCATTTTAGAGATTGAAAAATCTGATAGTCAATATTTAGGATATAGTCACTTAGCTATGAATGTAGGTACGAAGGATGATGTTATAGAATTGACTGAGAGGATAAGGTGTGATGGTTATGAAGTTGTAGGTGAGCCTAGAACTACAGGAGATGGATATTTTGAAAGTGTAATATTAGATCCAGATGGAAACCGAATTGAAATTACATGCTGATATAAGTTGTAGAAACTGATTATAGTGATCTAGAGTATAATTCCTCTATGGCTAATTTTGCATATATCCTAGTCATACCGTATTTTTCTATGATATAATTAGTTTGGATAAATTTAAGGTGGTGACGGCATGAAAAGGATAAAAGTTGAATCAGCAGAGGACGGCATGATTTTGGGTAGAGATGTCCTTTCAGCAGATCGGGAAAGCGTTCTTATGACGCGAAACACTGTATTAGATGAGATA
>JAOAQY010000234.1 GCA_025210965.1 Tissierellales bacterium | reverse complement strand
TATAGTCCTTCCAATAGTAGATTTGCCACATCCTGATTCACCTACCAGTGCAAATGTTTCTCCTCTTTTCATTTCAAAGCTAACACCATCTACAGCTTTCAAATATTGTGGTTTCCCAAATAATTTCTCTGGATTCATCTTAAAATATTTTTTTAGATTTTCAATTCTCACTAAAGTATCACTCAATTATATCTCTCCCTTTTTCATTGAGCCAACAATTAGATCTATGACCCTTTTGAATCTCTGCAGATGGTGGCATTTTTGATTCACATATTTCAAGTCTATCCATGCATCTATTTGCAAACGGACACCCCATTGGTGGATCGCACAAATCTGGTGGCATTCCATCTATCGGTATCAACCTATCATTTTGGTCTATTTTGGGCATAGATTGCATCAAGCCTATAGTGTATGGATGATTTGGGTTTTCAAATATATCTTTAGCTTTTCCACACTCCATTATGAGCCCTCCATACATGACGGCTATTCTATCACAAACTTCAGCAACGACTCCTAGGTCATGTGTGATAAGCATTATAGAAGTTTCTTTTTCTTTTTTTAAATTTTTCATCAATTCTAGTATCTGCGCTTGAATAGTAACATCTAATGCAGTAGTAGGTTCATCAGCTATGAGTAAATCTGGTTCACATGAAAGTGCCATAGCAATCATGACTCGCTGTCTCATACCTCCACTAAATTCATGTGGATATCCCTGTATTCTTTGTTCTGGCGAAGGCACTCCAACAGATTTGAGTATCTCAATAGCTTTTGCTCTTGCCTCTTTTTTGTTCATTTTACTATGTTTTCTTATTACATCTGTCATTTGTTTTCCTACAGTGTAAACTGGATTCAGTGAAGTCATAGGATCTTGAAATACCATTGCAATTTCTTTTCCTCTTATTTTCATCAATTCTCTATTTGACTTTTTTAATAAATCCTCACCTTTAAACAATATCTCACCATCTTTTATCTTTCCAGTATCTCCTAGTATCTGCATTATAGATTTGGATGTAACGCTTTTTCCACTACCCGATTCTCCAACTATTCCTAATACTTCTCCTTGATATACTTCGAAATCTACTCCCCTTACAGCTTGAACTTCTCCCTGTTTTGTAAAAAAAGAAGTTTTTAAGTTTTTCACATTCAATAAATTCATATATTCTACTTCCTTTTCTCTATAGTATTTCTAAAAGTATCTCCTAGAATATTGAAACTAAGTACTGTCATTAATATAAATACTCCTGGAAATATTCCCAAATGAGATGCTTCGTCCATGTACCCTTGTGCCTTACTCAGCATACTTCCCCAAGATGCATCCGGAGCTTGAACACCCATACCTAAAAAACTAAGTGAGGATTCTGTAAGTATCGCACTTGCAATGCTTAGTGTTGCTGCAACAACTATAGTAGGTAATACATTTGGAATTATATGTCTCATTATTATCTTAAAATTTGGTATACTGAGTGTTTTTGCATATATGACATACTCTTTGTTTTTGACACTCAAAGTCTCTGCTCTTACTAATCTCGCTGTACCCATCCATCCAAGTAGCCCTATAATCATAACCATCATCCCTATACTTGGCTTAAAATAAGCATTCAATATAAGTATTATAAAAAAGCTAGGTATAGACATCAATATATCTACCATTCTCATTAGTATTGAATCTACGTGACCTTCAAAATATCCACTTATAGCACCAATTGTAGTTCCTATAGTAGTAGATATAATCATTGATAAAAATCCAACGCTAAGTGAAATTCTACCCCCATACAATATTCTAGTAAAATAGTCTCTTCCCATTTTGTCAGTCCCAAATATATGTTTCAAATTTGGAGATTGAAATCGATTTAACATATCTATTCCATTTTGGTCATATGGTGATAAAAACGCAAATATCGACATCAATGTAAGCACTGCTATCGTAAAGAATGCGACTTTACTCAATTTATTTACCTGAGTAGTTTTCTTTATCTCTCTAATCAACTTTTCATACATCTCTATCACCTCTCACTTCTAATTCTTGGATCTACCACACCATACAATATATCTGCTAATAAATTACCAACTATCAGAAGTATCGCAGTTAGCATAGTAGTTGCCATTATCACTGGATAATCATAATTAAATATCGAATTAACTCCCAACCTTCCCATACCAGGCCATCCAAATACTGTTTCAGTAACGAAAGCTCCTGTAACTAGTGATGGTAAACTCATTCCAAGTATTGTTATAATTGGCAAACACACATTCTTTAGTACATATTCAAACATGATTTTATACTTTGAAAACCCATAAGCCTCTTCTGTTTTTACGTAGTTTTGAGATAGCTCTATGATAGTATTTGATCTGATAAATCTAGTGTAAACTGCTATGTTGTAAAAACTAAGCACTGTGCATGGCAATATAGCATGTTTTATGAGATCAATCGCTGAATTTTCAACACCTATAGTTCTCATTCCAACACTAGGAAGCAAATGTAGTTTAAACGCAAAAATGTAAATGAGTATTATACCAAACCAAAAACTAGGTATAGATATCCCTATATACGATATTGTTGTAACTATATTGTCTATGAATGTTCCTTTTTTTCGTGCTGTATACATACCTAGCGGTATCGATATAATCAACGATATTATAAGTGCACTTCCCATAAGACCTATCGTAGCTGGCATTCTAACGGCTATAATCTCTTTAACAGGTTTGAAATTTATGAGTGAAAATCCCAAATCACCTTTTAATACATTTTGTAACCACTTTAGATACTGCACATGTACCGGTGCATTTAGCCCTAGTCGTTCTCTCACCATCTGAATTTCTTGAGCATTCATTTTAGGAGATATATAACTAGTAGCAGGATCGCCAGGAGCCATATGCATAAGCATAAATGATATTATGGATATCAAAAATATCATGATAGTAGCTTGAACCAATCTCTTAAATATATACTTTGTCATAATACACCAACTTTCATATTTTTAAATAAAAGACAGTTCTTAGCGAACTGTCTTTCAAAAATTTACTTAACCATATAAATTTTAGATAAATCATTAAACATATGAATTGGTGCTGGCTCTGCTTCTTCCAATCCTTTGAAGTGAGGATTTACTGCAACTATTGCATATCCATATGAAATAGGATACATCGGCACATCTTCCATGATTTTTTGTTGAATATCTTTATAAAGCTGCTCTCTCTTAGATTTGTCTATCTCTTTAGCTGCCAAATTCCAAAGCTTATCAACTTCTGGGTTTGTATAACTATTTACATTATTCATACTACCAGTTTCAAAAATCTGAGCATATGCTGAAGGTTCTTTACCGTAAATATATCCGTTGAAAGCTAGGTCGTAAGAATTGTTATGAGCTGGATCAAACAATGCATTGTAGAATGATGCCATATCCATAGCTTTTAATTCCACATTAATTCCAACATCGCTTAAATATTTTTGAACCAATATCTCTCTTATATCATCTTTACCTATATATGCCATAGTAAGCGTAACATTCTCTAATCCGCTTTCCTTCAATAATGTTTTAGCTTTTTCAGGATTAAAAGCGTATTTTTCAACATCATCTGTTTTGTAAAGTGCCTTATCTGCTAGGAATGAATACGCTGGCTTAGCATAGTCAGTAGACATATATGTCGCTTTTAAAACTTCGTCCCTGTTTATTGCATATGCTATCGCCTGTCTCAGCTTCTGATTTTTAAGCACTTCATTATTTTCATTTATTATAATATAACCTACTCTATCTTCATCGAATGCTAATATTTCAGCCTCACCATCTAGTTTTTGAACATCTTCAGCATGAATATTCATCACATCTATTTCTCCATTTTTAAATGCAATTTCTGCTGAAGCTGAATCAGGTATTATTCTAAATACAACTTTTTCTAAATTTGCAGCTCCTTCAAAAAACTTATCAAATCTAGCTAATGTAATAGTTTCTCCTTCATTTCTGCTTTCAAACTTGAATGGACCTGAGCCAATTGGATGATTGTTAACATCGCTTGCTTGTATATTTTCTATATTTTGGTATACATGTTTTGGAAACATTCTGATCCCACCTATAGTATCCAAAAATCCGACTTGTACTTCTGGCAATAAAAACTTAACAGTCAAATCATCAACTTTTTCAATCTTCACATCGCCTTTTGATGTTACAAATGAACTTTTTGTATGACTACCTTGATTATCATCCATTATAGTATTAAATGTAAATACCAAATCATCAGCACTTATCGCTTCTCCATCATGCCACGTTAAACCCTCTTTTAATTTTAGTGTATATGACAAATAATCTTCTGATGGCTTAACTTCTTGAGCTAACCAATAATCTACTTCATCTCCATTCAATATATATAGCGGAGAAAAAATATGATTTACAAGAGTAAGTGTCGTTCTGTCATTTCCATATAGTGGATGAATGACTCTCGAATCAGAAGCTACTCTAACTATCATTGTTCCGCCATCCACTTTCTCCATTTTATTTGTTTCTTTTTCTGTTTCACTAGCCTTAGCCTCAGACTCATTTGCCGCTGTTTCCGTTACGGCTTTAGCTTCATTTTCAGCTTTATTAGTCTCACTGCCACTTTGACAGCCAACTAAACCTATTGACGCTACCATCATGAACCCCATCAATATACTCAATAACCTTCTTTTCATTAAAATTCCTCCCAAATTAAATTTCTCACAATGGCGATTATAACACAATTATCAGATTTATCTGTTAAGGATTATTAAGTATTATTTCTTTCTATATATCACGAAATCAAATCATTTTTCTCTATAAAAAAAGAGCTATAAACGATCTTTGTTTTTTAGCTCTTAGGTGTTGCTATTTAATTTTTGCTCTATACTGTATTTTACTTTATAATTCAAGCACCATTACATTAGTTTTATGAGTTAAATTGGTAAAACTAATTTCAGATTCTTTTATCTTCTGATAGCCTTGTGCGAGCCAAAATCTATTTCCGCCTAGATTTTTCTTTATAGAGCCTACCCTAAATGACTCTGCACCTTTAGTCTTCGCCCAGCTAGTAAGTGCACTGTGAACTGTAGCTCCTAGTCCATTTCCACGATAAGTTTTATCTACTATCATCAGTCCTATTATCCACTGACTATTTACTGGATAATCTTTGACAACATCTATTACCCCAATCAAATAATCATCTTTGAACAATCCAAAAACCCATTTGTCCTCGTATTCTTTTTTGGGGGGCAATGACTCAAATATTCGTTCAACGTCGCTCATCTCAGGCAATTTATTATCATGTAACATAAAATAATCTGCACATCTAATAGCCGCATCTAGTACGATTTCTTTATCCTCTATACTAAGCTCCTTTAAGCTATAGTCATCACTAACTACTATTTTCTCTAGATTCGACATACAATCACACCTTTCTCTTTTTTAACACTCGCTATTCTTTTACCCAATAACTCTTACAATCATCAGTTCTATCTACAAATCCATACTCTATAAGTGCTCTCCTTATAGTTACATAATCCTCGTATATTCTCTTCAGTATTCTGTTTATCTCTTTTTCAGAATATATTTTTCCCTTAGAAAAATTCTGCGTAATTGCCTCTAGTATTATGATTTTTTTCTTTGCTTTAGATGGGAATGTCTTGAGTGCACCAGTCTCGTCCATGTAATTTTTTATAGTCGATTTCTTTTCTTTATCAGTTATATTGTATCTATCGTCTATTGCCCGTGCTGTTTTATGAGAATCGCAAAGTTTCTCATCTTCCAATTTTATTATTTTTTTGTTTGTATTCTCAGAAATCAATTCCATTAAAGTCAAAAATATCTTTGCTTGCTTTTCTTTTTGTCTAAACTTGTATCTGTGGTTTCTAATTGTCGAACTGGCAACCCCTAGCTCTTTTGCTATTTCCTTATCTGTAAGTCCTGATCCTATAAGTGCTAGAACTCTTCTTTGAATATCTGTAAGTCCTGTAAATGAACTATTCATATTTATCAAATAACTGAGCATAGAGTCATGTTCTTTCTCAACATGCATATGCGCAAATTTCTCAGCATTGTATAATTTTTCTTCAAACTCATATATCCTGCCCTTTTCAAATGAAGCTTCGCATATGATACATCTATACTCTGCGTCTTCTTCTACTATCCCTTTTTTTAATTCCTCCAAATCCGCATCCCAAAATAATTCCTTATTCTCCACATCCATATCAAAATCTCCTTCCGCTATTTTGTTAATTATAATATTACAACACTTTTTATCTTTTGTCTATGTTTTTATAGACGAAAAAATAAAAAGTTTATCTTTTCTGTAAATCCCAATAAAAAAAGTAGCCTAAGCTACTTTTTTAAAATATCAACTTTTTACTCAAAAATATCGACAATCCATTCCTCTTTTATAATCCATGAAGCTGCCTGAACTATGCTCTTCTCATTTATATCAAAAAGTCTATCCCAGCTCTTTTCTATGTCTCTTTTGAGAATTGGATAAAATGAATTTTCAAACACCTTACACCCACAGTCCACGCCTTGCCTTCTCATCTTTTCCTCAAATGCTCTCTCATCATCTTTGTCTATTCCAATATACTCCTGACTGAGAACCCTCTCCCATTTTCTATTGTCAAACTCTAAAATTTCATCACATGGAATTTCAAGTTTTATCATTCTCTGACTAACATGCACCTTTGCATATTTGGGATCTTCATATAACCAAACAGGGTACTCTGCCGCATCTGGCTTAGGAACATTTTTTTCTAATCTATTTACAAACCAATCATAAGCCTTTAACATGACGCTAGCTACTTCGCCGTATTTCTGCTCAATATACTTTTTCTTGACTATATACTCGCCCTTATCCGATATAGTATCTATTACGATTTGACTTTGAGCTGCATAAAAAATCTTTTTCTCATTTGACATATTACTCATCTCCATAGTATACAGATTTTATATCTTCTTTTCTGATTTTCCAAAGCGTTCCCTGTCTGACCTCTGACAATAAATAAGGTTCAAACAATCTCTCCCAGCTTTTTTCTATCTTCTGTTTCATCAAAGGATAAAAATTCCCCTTGTTTCCCATTATAAGTGCTGATTCATCGCCTATGCCGTATTTTTTTAACTCCTCATCATGTTTAGCCAAATCTTCTCTATCCTCTGGTAAATAGAAAAAGTTTACCACATAGCCCCATTTTTCCATATCCGTAATGACTATCTTGTCTTCATCAACTTCTAGTTCTAATATTACAGTTCCTTCCACGGGTCTGAGCATCATCTCTTCATCAATAGATACCCATACCGGATATTTTATACTCTCACAAGGCTTTGGAACTATCTTTTCAGCTCTATCTGTATACCATTTGTAAAGTTTCTTGTAATAATCTGAGAAATTCTCCATTTTTTTGTTTATGTATTCTTCTTTACAGATATAATATCCCTTTTGCTCTATTTCTTCCATAACGTTTCTATCTTGTCTAGTCCAAACTCTCATAGATTCATCCTCCT
>JAOAQY010000233.1 GCA_025210965.1 Tissierellales bacterium | reverse complement strand
TTTGAAGTTATCGTTAAAATCTTTTATAAATTTCATAAAAATCCTCCTAAATTTTCTAGGCAGTGTAAACTATTACACGACCATTTTCTATGCTTAAATCCATTTAAAAGAAGTGTTTAATTGTCATGCTTATAGTTTATCATTACAAGGACAAAATAAATATGTATTTGTGTATTATATTTGAAAAGACCATGCAAATATTATGATATAATCAAGAATAACAAAAGCGAAATTAGCAAGGGAGTGAAGAAAAATGAATATCATAAAAGAGATGTATGGAAGCGATGATTTGAATATAAATGGTAGAAAGCTGAAAAGAGAAGCCGTTAGAGGAGTCATAAAAAAAGGAGAAAAGTTTCTATTGGTTTATTCTAGAGAAAATAAGGATTATAAGTTCCCAGGTGGTGGAATAAAACGAGGAGAAGACCATAGAACTGCACTTAGAAGAGAGCTAAAGGAAGAAGTTGGAGCTATTATGACTGAAAATATAGATAGCATTGGAAAAATTATTCAGTACAATAAGCCTATAGAGCACGATTTTGACGTGTTTCACATGGATTCTTACTATTATAGCTGTAGCGTAGAAGATGAATTGGAAGAGCAAGATTTAGATGAGTATGAGGCTATACTAGGATTTGAACCTAGGTGGGTTACACTTAAAGAAGCTATAGAACAAAATGAAAGAGTTTTGGCAAATGAATACGGGAAAATTCCTAGATGGACAAAGCGAGAGACGTATATGCTCAAATGGATTAGTGAAAATATGGAGTAGTGGTTGTTAGTTCACTATCAACAATGTATTGAATTTCTTCTTAAACACTAGTATACTGAAAATGAGTTGGTTTATGTTTCGGGAGGGAATAACATGAAAAAATACATAATTAAAATAGCATTGTTTACTTTAGTGATTGGCTTAAATATTTCTATGCCTATTGATAGTACATTTGCCGCATCGAATATAAATGCGGCTTCAAGTGTCAAGCAGTGGGTACAAGAAGATGAAGTCTTTTTAGGTCAGTTTGAAGGTATATTTAGTGATGGTAATTCTGTAAATTTCAAAATTAAGAAAGTGGATACAGGTGAAATTAAGTCGTATACTAGAAATATTTTTACTGAATTCAAGAAATACGCATGCGATGAAGTTCCAAAGACAACTGAGGATTTTTTTGACAATATAAAAGATTATAAAGAAATAGTATGCGGTGGCATTTGTAGTACGTGGGAGACTGGCGATTACGTTATTGTTTATTTGAATTCTGAAAATATCGTAGAAAAAATGATTTTTATGAAAGATGAGTATTCGGACGAAAAACTAATTGATATAGAAGAGGATTTGAATGAGATAGATTCTAAAATGCTTAGGTTTGAAAGTGCCGATATAAAGGGATCTGATGCCAAAGCTTATTTTTATGATGAAAATGATGAACAATATATATACGAGACTACGGCTGATTGGATTTATAGTAAATCGGAATTTATTAGTATGGGAAATATACTTAAACTTACCGGTGTGAAAATTGATGAATACAGGAATATTAGGGAGCTAAAAGACATCGAATTGTTATTAGAAAATGGCAATTCTGATACGGCTTATCAAGTTATTTCAAAGCTTGAAGAGGGGGAGTATCTTTTAGGCTACGGAGATTATGAAGTTGGAGATATAGAGAGCTTGGATATAAATGGATACGAAAGAATTCATGTCTATACGGATGAAAATTCAGTATTGTTTGGAGAGATCTGTGAAAATGACATAGTACAGCTAGTCATAGGTGATGGAGGATATGTAAATACAATGATGGTCGATGATGAGGAATATATAGAAGAGTTATCTACAAAGTCACCCTATGAAAAATTCGATTTAGATATAACGAAATTTGGACATAAACATATTGATACTAAGGTCATACGAGATGAGAACAAGGTTTGGACTATAGTTTTTAATCAAGGTGTTGAAATGCCAGATAATATAGATGATATGATATATGTGACTACATTTACTGGAGAGAAGCACCCGACAAAGGTTTTTCAAAAGAGCTCTAGAAAATTGGAGATAAGAGCTCAAAAACCTTATAAGTCAGGGGCAATATATACACTATATGTTGAAGATGGTTTAAAAAGTGTAGAGCAAAAAGAATTAAAAGATATGAAATATATTGAGTTCACAAAGGAATTAGAATTGTCTAAGTAATTCTAAAGCTATTTCTATGCTCAGCTTGTCTTCATAATTGCTTAAGTCAGAGGCTAATATCGCTTGTATTCGCTTGAGCCTATGAGTTAAAGTATTTCCATGAATAGACAATGAGTCGCGAGTAAAGGACCAATTGCAACCAGAACGAATATACACATCAAGCGTTTCAAATAACGTTTGGTGTGTATTTTTTTTAGAGTCAATTAATGGTCCTAGTACTCGATGAATAAAAATTTTAGCCTCTCTTGAAGGGATATGGGATAAAAGTCCTTTTATCATTAGTGATTCAAAATAGAATACAGGTATACTTGGCGGATTTAAAATATTTTCATCAAGACCAAGCTTTATAGCTAAGCGCGCATTTTCTAGACTTTCACTTAGTAAAAGAGGATTAGAAACACTGTGCCCGATACCTACTGCAAAGTCACTGTTGCTGTGTATTTTTAGCTCAGGAAAATTTTCAAAATTAAATAGATTATCTATGAGATTTTCAGAGTAATTTGAAATAGTAACTTTATTTATTTCTAGTACAAAGATTAATTTATTTTCCTGTATAAAAGACAATGTATTGGGGAAATATTTTAGAAATTTAACGGATAGATGATCATAGATATGGCGAAGATAATTAAATCTATATCTAGGAGGTAGATTTAAAAATCGTTCATGTCCAAGCCAGTCGAATATCAACATTTTATGAGATTTATTTAGATTGAATCCGAATTGCTTTGAAAATCTATCTAAGCTATCTTCGGTAGGATAGTCTATTATCTCATCTAAGAAATTTCCTCGGATACTTTGTTCTACCTGTTGTTTTTCATAATCTTTTAGTAGTTCTAAAGCTATGACGAGTACGAATCTTTCTATTGCGAGTATAGGTTTTATATCTTTAAGTGGAGTGTTAGATAATACACCAAGCCATCCAAGAATTTCATTAGAAATAGCTATTGGATAAAAGTATATTTTTTCGCTATGATTATCTAAATCATAATAACTATTTGATATTTTAGATAGAGTTTGTGATATGCGGGCTCTGTTCTTTTTTATTGAACCAAATAGATCTGATTTTTCAATGGAATGATGAGAAATATTGTAGAAATTATCTAGCAAAAATATGTCTAAACTAATCATTTTACTCAATTCATTTAATAAATCGCTTATTGATGAACCTGATAATATCATTTGAGTAAATTGATTGCTGAGGCGAAGTGCAAAAAGCTGATTTTTGCTTTGTTCTTCTATTATCGCAGTGTATTTTTGAAGATCATTTTTTTGATTGATTTGTGTTTCAAGAGCTAATCTATTTTGTATAGCTATAGTAGCTTGTATGGATATGCTTTTTAAAAATTCTAAATCATCATTTGTCATAGGTATTTCAGAAAAACTATCGACTATTATTACTCCAAGGCAATGGTCGTCAAATATGAGAGGACAACTTATTGAACTATTTATTTTTGGAAATAGAGTTTCGTAGGTGTATTCTAGTAAATTTTTATTTTCAGGACTCATTGATTTTGTATATTCATTTATGGCAGAATTTGACTCTAGCAATATTGATTTTTGTTCAGAAAATGTCATTCCAGTTATAGATTCGCCTGGCGCTAATTTTACTTCACTAACTTCTTCATCGAATCCATCCATAGCTTTCACTTCCAAAAATTTAGTAGATTCATTGTACAAAAATATAACTGCAGCATCTCCAGAAACTATATGTTCTAGAGATGTAGCTAATAGATGATCTAGTATGTATTGAGTATCTCTTGATGAATTTAGTAGCCTTGATGATTCTATTAAAACCTCTAATCTTTCCTTTTTCAAAAGAATCCCTCCTTTTATATTGTTATTATACCACAATAATTTTATCGAAATATTGGTTTTATTCACAATGAATTTGAAGGTAAAAATTGATAAACTGAAATTAATCACGGGGTTGTGAATAAAAAAAGGAATGGGGGAATTGAAATGTTTAGCGTTATAGCAGCATTTTCAATCGTATTATTGGTTTTGACGATTGGGGAAATAGTATCAAAGAAAACCAAAGCATTTATACCGTCAGTATTTGTTTCAGCACTTTTATTTTTGATAGGTTTTTGGACGGTTTTGCCAGCAGATTTGATGACACAGAGTTCGTTTGCAAAGCCTGTTGTATATCTATCTATGTACTTACTACTTACACATATGGGTACGCTTATGAGCGTAAGAGAACTTTTAGGGCAGTGGAAAACTGTTGTGATAGCACTTTCAGGTGTAGTTGGGATATGTCTTATGACGATGACTATAGGAAAGATGCTATTTGGCTTTGAAGCAGTAGTAGCAGCTACTCCACCACTTACAGGAGGTGTAGTGGCATCCATATTGATGAGTGGAGCAGCAAATGATAGAGGACTTACTACAATAGCTGTATTAGCTACGTCGATGTATATCATGCAGGGCTTTTTTGGATATCCGCTTACAGCATTGATGCTAAAAAAAGAAGCTAGAAGGGTTATTAAAAATTACAAAGATGGTGCGAATGAAAAAGATTTGACTGAAAAGACAGTAAAACCGGTTAAATCTTGGAGGATAATACCGCCACTACCTGAGTCTTATCAAACACCTTATGTAATATTACTTAAATTAGGAGTAGTTGCTTGGTTAGCAACATTAGCTGCACCTTATCTTCATTTAAATCAATTTATTGTATGTCTATTGTTTGGTGTTATAGGTAGAGAAATAGGTTTCTTAGAGGAAAGAGCTCTTAACAAAGCTAATGCATTTGGATGGCTAATGACAGTTCTAATGGCATTTATATTTGCAAATCTATCGCAGGCAACACCAGATATGTTAGGTCAAATCGCAGGACCTCTCTTTGGAATTATAATAGTGGGAGTTTCTGGTATGGCTATAGTATCGATAGTAGTTGGAAAGCTTCTTGGATATACGAAGGAAATGGCTTTTTCAGTAGCTATGACAGCACTTTATGGTTTCCCTGCTGATTATATATTGACGATAGAAGCTATAAAATCAGCAACAGAGGATGAAGAGGAAACAAAATATGCTACAGATGTTATGCTACCAAAGATGTTAGTTGGCGGGTTTACAACTGTAACTATTGCTTCAGTAATTATTGCAGGTGTTTTTGTAAAAATGCTTTAGCTAGCAGAGGAGGATTGACTTATGATTAAAGAAAAAATACAGCAGTATAAAGATTATGCTATAGATATGAGAAGGTATTTTCATCAAAATCCGGAGCCTAGCCTTAAAGAATTTAGCACAGCAGCTAAGATAGAACAAGAACTTACTAAAATGGGTATAGA
This sequence comes from Tissierellales bacterium, assembly GCA_025210965.1. Taxonomy (NCBI): domain Bacteria; kingdom Bacillati; phylum Bacillota; class Tissierellia; order Tissierellales; species Tissierellales bacterium. Next base: position 1,272 of record JAOAQY010000233.1, on the reverse strand, counting down.
ACACAAAAGAATAGCTAGCACGGGTGTAATTGCTTGGATAGAGGGTGAAAAAGAAGGAAAGACTATAGCACTTAGAGCGGATATGGATGCGCTTGAAGTAACGGAAGTTTCGGACTCGGAATATTGTTCACAAAGTAAAGGTTTAATGCATGCTTGTGGACACGATGCGCATGTAGCTAGTTTGCTTGGAGCTGCACAAATTTTAAAAGATATGAAATCTGAATTAAATGGAAGCGTAAAACTGATATTTCAGCCTGGTGAAGAAGTAGCTCAAGGTGCTAAGAATATGATAGCAGAAGGAGCATTAGATGGAGTCGATGAGATATTTGGAATACATGTTTGGAATGGAATTCCTTGCGGCAAAATTTCTGCTCAAGAAGGACCTAGAATGGCTTCTGCTGGTCAGTTCGAAATAGAGGTAAAAGGTAAAGGTGGACATGGATCATTACCACATGAAACAATAGATGCGGTGGTAGTTGGATCAGCTATAGTGATGAATCTTCAGTCATATGTTAGCCGGGAAGTAAGTCCACTAGATTCAGCTGTTATATCGGTTGGTCAATTTCACAGTGGAACGAGATTCAATGTTATTCCTGGAGATGCCTATCTTGAAGGAACATCTAGGGCGCTTAGTCTTGAGGTGAATGATAATTTCGAGAAAGATATACGAAGAATAGTGGAATGTACAGCTAGGGCTTATAGAGCGGAAGCAAAAGTTAACTATGAACAAAAAGTAATTCCAGTTATAAACGATTCGAGAATATCAAAGATAGCAATAGAAGCAGCAGAAGAAATTGCAGGAGAAGGAGCTCATATAGAGTTACCAGCTACCACAGGTGGTGAAGATTTCTCGTACTATTTAGAGAAAGTACCTGGAGTATTTGCATTTGTTGGATCAGGTTATACAGATGGACGAGAAGTATTTCCTCACCATCATGAACAATTTGATATAGACGAGAATAGTGTAGCTATATCTATGGGATTGTATGCAGAGATGGCTGTTAGGATGATGAAGAATCACAGATGTAAGTTATAACAATTATATTTTTGCCGAAAAATAGTGGCGTATTTCTTCTCATAATATTATGAGGAGAGATACGCCACTTATTATATATTCTCGATAGTAGGATCTAATTTGAATTGTGAAATGAAATCCTACTATCGGGCATTTTGTTCATTAGTAATTGCTATTTGTTTTCTCGCTAATTATTTGCTGAAATTCATTTGTTTTGGATAAATCACTTAGCCTTACCTTTTTATTAGAATTGAGCC
>JAOAQY010000232.1 GCA_025210965.1 Tissierellales bacterium | reverse complement strand
TGGAATAGGTTCATTTGCACCGACTACTATGTTACTTCGATCGTTTAAACAAATTCACGATAGAGTTTTACCTGGTACACTTAATGTATCTTGTACAATTCCAGTAGTAGCAGAAGCATTTATATTTATATCAGTTATAGAAGTTGAACCAATCACATTAGTTTCATTGTTGGCATCAGCAGCAGTTGGTGCAGTGCTTGGAGCGGGTATCGTTTCTAAATGGGACGAGAAAAAAGTTCAGCTAGTAATGGGTATTGCTTTATTGGCAACAGCATTTTTGATGTTATCTGGTCAATTAGGATGGACAGCTTCACTTGGAACTGGTACAGCAATAGGTCTTACTGGAATAAAATTAGTGATTGCAGTTGTAATTAACTTTATATTAGGTGCACTTATGACAGCGGGTATTGGATTATATGCCCCTTGTATGGCGATGATTTACATGATGGGATTGTCACCAAAAGTAGCGTTCCCAATCATGATGGGATCTTGCGCATTCTTAATGCCACCTGCAAGCGTTCGTTTTATCAAAGAAGGAGCTTACAACAAAAAAGCATCTATGGCAATTACTATTGGTGGTCTAGTTGGTGTATTCATTGCAGCTTACATCGTTAAATCATTACCAATCAAGATATTGACTTATTTAGTAATAGTTGTTGTAACATACACAGCATTTACGTTATTGAGAGATTCTCGTAAAGCAGCAAAACAAGCTGAGTAGACGACTATAAAAGATGCCGAAAGGCATCTTTTTTTATTAAGTTATTTCGGCTTGATTTGAATACTGAGCCATCAGATTAGAATAGTATATTTTGTATTATTTAAGATAATTACAATTATTAAAGGGTAAATAAGAATGATAAAAAAGTTAAAGAGGAGCGATCATGATGCTAGAAAAGAGATTGCGTGTTGCAAATTTACCAACTCCGATTCAAATGCTTCAAAATTTATCAGAATTATTAGAATTGACCTTCTATATAAAACGAGATGATTTCACTGGAATGGAACTAAGTGGAAACAAAGTTAGAAAATTAGAATATATAATGAGTGAGGTGGTAAACCTGGGATATGATACAGTAATAACCTGTGGTGGACCTCAGTCAAATCACGCTAGAACGACATCCTATTTAGCTAATCAATTGGGAATAGATTGTCACTTGGTCTTGGCAAAATCAAAAAAAGAATTAAGTTATACGGGAAATTATTTTCTAAACGATTTAGCTTGTTCAAGACTTGAGTGGATTGATGAAGAAGAGTTTGATGAATCATATCTAAACAAGTATATGGATGAATTAGCGAGAGAGTACTTGAAATATGGCAAAAATGCTTATTGTATTCCGCTTGGTGCATCAAATGCTCTTGGAAATTTAGGATATATGAATTGTGTAAAAGAAATAAAAAATCAAATTCCTAGAGGAATAAAATTTGATAGAATAGTTGTAACTGTAGGTTCAGGTGGTACTTATGCTGGATTACTTTTGGGAATAAAAAAATTCATGCCAGATGTTAAATTGACAGGAATAAATGTTAGGAAAGAAAGGGAATACTTTATAGATTATATTTCAAAAATAGCCAATGAAACAATAGATGAATTTGATTTGGAATTAGAAGAAATTCATAGTTCTGAAATTGATATTATAGATGGGTATGTAGGCGAAGGATATAGAATTCCAAGTGATGATGAAATAACATTTATAAAAAATATTATAAAAAAAGAAGGAATCATATTTGATCCTACTTATACAGGGAAAGCTGCATATGGTTTTTATAAAGAAGTAATGAAAGGTAGATTTAAAGGTGAAACAATTCTATTTATTCACACTGGAGGACAAATGGGAGTGTTCGGAAGTACTGACTATTTTTAAAATATAGAGTAATAGTATTTAATTTTACGCAATTATAAAAAACTACTATCTATGTTATGATTAATAGTAATCAAACAGAATAGATAGTAGTTTTTTTATTCTATACAAATATAAATGTAAGTGAAGCAGAAATTAATATGCTTAAGAAGTTTACCATATTATTATCCATTAAAGGGTGTCCGGATGCGATTTTATTTGGGATATCATTTTCCATAGATTTTTCGGTTAATTTACCACTAAATACATTCGAATAGTATTTTACTTGAAATTTTTCACCAAGAATACTGTCTATTATTGAACCTAAAAAGCCAAGGAGAAAAACTAAAATTCCATAGAATATGAAGTTAAAATTAAATCCTCTTTCCAATATTATTATTAAAACAAAAGAAAAAGAAATTATGAATGTTCCTAAAAGAGATGCAAAAAATCCAAGTCTAGTAACTCCTCCCGATAGTCCTGTATCGGTATTTTTTCTAGACAGTAAATAATGTGGTTTTTCACTACTCAAAGATCCTATTTCAGAAGCAAATGTATCAGATGTAGCACTTGCAAAAGCGGCTGCTGATGCTATTATAAATAAATCGCTTGGGTTTGTCATATACATTATTGAAAATATTAGTGGAATAACTCCGTTAGCGAATACTTGGATGTAATTGCGACAACCGGATTCTTTTAAAAACTTGCTAGAATTTAGATTTAATTTATATGAAATTTTTGAATTGATTTTTGAAAGAATACTTCCTAATATAAAGAAAATAATCATTAATGAGTACATAGAAACATGACCTATAGAATAGAGAATAGTTCCTAAAAATATAGCTGATAGTACTCCAGATATAGATAGTGATTTCTTTTTGTAGGCTAATATTGATATTATAGTAGAGAGTATTAGTCCTATTATTATTTTGGTAAACATATTTAAACCTCCGTATTAAGATATCATTGTGTAGTATACATAGCTTATTGTTAGTGGCAAGCTCAAATTATCCATTCCAAATGGAGTTAGAGCTTCAATTAAAGTTGCTATTATTGATAAAATAATTGAGTTTAGTATAGATACTGGATGGCCTATAATAGGCATTATAAACATACTTATAATAAATGTTATTATAAAAACACAAAAGCTGCCTTCAATTGATTTACTTTTTCTTAAAATTGTGAACTTGTGATGACCATGTTTACTTCCTATAATTGCTGCAAATCCATCACCATAGCCCATTACAAGAATACCGATGGCTCCTATATAGGGTCTTTCTATACCAAAGGTCCATAATGAAAGTATAAATAATGATATCGCATAGTATACAGTTCCAAGATCTTCTATGCTACCATCACGTTCCATAGCACTTATCAGTCCTTTTTTGTAAGATATATAGTTAATTATAACAAAAAGAAAGGGGACAATAGCTGCCCAAATAGCATTATCATAAAAAAACATAGCTAAGAGCCACCAATTACCAAGTATTATGTGTATGAACTTCCGTGATCCTTCTCCAGATAATATATCCTTTTTTTCAGCTAATGTGGCAATAAAAAGTATTAATCCTACAAAAATTATTGATGCGAGTATTCCTATTATGTTATTCATTTAAAAACTCCTTATACGATATATATAATTACAATGAATAGTTTAACATATTACAGGCAAATATTTTATAGGATTTTTGTGTTTTTTATTGGTATATTTTTGATAATACATTTCATCTAGAATTATTGAACGATATATAATTCTAGGATAACACTTTGAAATAGAGCATATAATTTATTTTAATATGATTTGTAGAAAAAATTCTAAATATATAGTATTAGTAGGTTTACAAAAATCAGAAAAAATACGTCTCTCTATTATAGCTAGTAAAATTTGTAAACTATAATATAGTTAAGTGGAGATGATTTTAACGATGAATATAGGAAAAAACTATGTAGAATTATGTGATGAAATTAGAATTTGGAAATTTAGAAGAGAATCTATAATAATTCAAATTGATTATCTTTTAAATAAAAATAAACCAAGAGAAATAGATGGTATTGATTACAGTTTGCCAAAAGGGGCTGGAAGTGTAGTTTTAGATTTTGAAGAATTACTTGTAAATATATCACCAATGCAATCTGAAGTAATTAGATTAGATAAACTAATTGATAATCTTGAAAAATGTAAAGCGGGTATAGAAAAAAAGTTAGAAGATAATTCTGGAATTGAGTATGATATTATATATAAGAAGTATGTTGAGGGAAAAAGTTTAAAAATTATTGCAGAAGAAGTTGGGTACAGTTATGATTGGATTAGGCACAAAGTGAATAAGTTAAAGTTATAAAACACAAAACATCTCATCAATGAGGTGTTTTTATTTTCATATTTATATACGACACAAAAGAAACACAATGTTCCTATAGTATCTGTGATATTATGTTAGTGAGGAAAAATAGAGAAGTGAAGGCACCTTTTGGTCAGGGTGCTTTTTCTATACCCAAAAGGAGGTGTGAAATATTACAGAACTATTTTTACTCACATGATTCATTTACATTATATAATCGCAAGGAGATGCAATTTATGGTCATCGCACATTTACAAACATTGCTACTAAAAAATTTGAAAGAGATGCTTTTGAAAAAGCATCCAGAGTTAAAGATTATTAGGCAGTTTATTCCTAATAGAATCTATCCTGTAAACAATGAGATAGATAAACATTATCCTTTTTTGGTGGTAAGAGCTAAAGGAGGATATGACGGAGAAGAGGAATCATCAGTAAAAATTGAATTTGTTTTCGGAAGCGATTCGAAAGAAGATGGAAATAGCTATGAAATGTTTCTTTCGATACTTGAAGACATTCGTCAGCATTATGGAACAAATAGGTTTTTAGAGAGTTTTGAAATGGATAAAAAACTTTCTTGGAGGATGCAAGATAAGGAAGATTATTATCCATATTTTTATGGATATATTTCAACTGTTTGGAATATTCCAAGTGTTATAGAAGGAGATGAACTGATTTGAAAAAGACAAAAGCA
>JAOAQY010000231.1 GCA_025210965.1 Tissierellales bacterium | reverse complement strand
TTATAGAACATAGCAAACATATTACATCGGCCTTCATTATTGGTTTTTGATTATACCAAGTTCTCTTTTTATGTCTTCCAAAACCTCTCAAATCCATAGCATTTGAAACTACTTCTATTCTATTTAGCGAACCCATTAGCAATGGCAATAATATAAAACTATAATTTTTCATTCTAGTTAAAAATCCTGCATCGCCTCTTCTAAATGGAATCCCTCTCGCCTCTTGAGCCTGCAATATAGTTTCCATCTCATCTTTTACATCTGGTATATATCTAAGTGCAATGCTAACAGCATAACCTATCTTATATGACACTCCTATTCTATTTAAGCTACTTGCAAATTTACTAGGATGGGTAGTCAGTACAAATAAAAGCGTTATTGGAAGTATTGCCAGATATTTAAATGAAAGAGTGAGGGCAAAAAATAATGTTTCATACGTAAGTACTTTGCCACCCCAAAAAGGCATAATTACACTTCTTGTTCCCGCTAACTCTGAACCATATTCTGGTGTCACCAAAATTAAAAACAATGAATTAAATATGGTAAATACTATCACAAATATCAGTAGCGGCCTTATACTCTTATACGGTATTTTGGCTATTTTAAGAAAACTAAAGCCTAGCACTACCAATCCAAAAAATATTCTCACGTCCATGAACATAAATACAAAAGCTGTCCACGCAAGTAACATAACAAGTTTCACACTACCATCTAGTCTATGAAATAAAGACTCCTTTTCTATATAAAGCGATCCCGATCTGCTCATACTCCTCGGCCTCCCTTCATATATCTCATGCTGATTTCTAAGAATCTATCAATCTCATCTATTTTCGCAATTTTGGCCATTTCACTGAGTGTCGTCTCTCTCAAATTAGCTCTACTCATCAGTTCATCATCAGACAATACATCGTATATACTTCCTATTTTAAGAACTTCTCCTCCGCTCAAAACTAGTGCCCTATCAGCATACTCAAGTGTGAGATGCAAGTCATGCGTTATCATTATCATGCTAATTCCAGTCTCTTTAATTTTCATAAGAAACTCCATAAATTCCCTATAATTATAATAATCTTGCCCAGCAGTTGGTTCGTCAAGCAATATTATATCTGGCTCTATAGCTAATATTGAAGCTATAGTTACTCTTTTTTTCTGTCCGTAGCTAAGAGCCTCTACTGGCCAATTTCTATAGCCGTAAAGTCCGCATACCTTCAAAGTAGATTCTACTTTCTCTTTTATATCCGATTCGTTTACTCCTCTTACTTTGAGTCCTAATGCAACTTCATCAAATACCATGTTTTGAGTAATCATGTGATTTGGATTTTGCATCACATATCCAATCTTATCACTTCGTTTTTTTATCGACCATTTATCTATTTTTTTACCATTTAGTTCTATATTCCCTGCTCTCTGTTTTTTGAGACCAGTAATTAGCTTCAAAAGTGTTGATTTACCCGCACCATTGTTACCAAGTACTGCTAATATTTCACCCTTTTTGACCTCAAAAGATACGTTCTTTATCAAATCACTTTCGTCCTTGTAATAGCTAAAGCAAATATCTCTAAGCGCAAGCGTCATCTCACCAGTCTCTTCAATTTTTTCTTCAACGTATTTTTCACGCTCGTACCACTCTTTTATGAGTTCTCTATATTTTGAAGTATTAGTTATATTAGCTAGCCCATCCTCAATCGACCATCTATCTCTAATCTTTTTCAAAAGTTCTACATAAAGTGGCTCTCTTAGACCATATTCTGTTAGATATGAACCTGCTAACAATAAATCTGGTTTTCCATTCCCCACAATAGTACCATTATCCACGACAATCATTCTGTCAAAATCATAGGCCAATACATCTTCAATTCTATGCTCTACCACTATTATAGTTTTGCCAGTTTCTCCATGTATTTGATCTATAAGGGCCATTGTCCTATGTCTGCTCACTGGATCTAAATTTGCAAGTGGCTCATCAAATAGCAATATATCAGCATCTATAGCCAATATTCCAGCAAGTGATACCAATTGCTTTTGTCCACCACTCAAATTATGTGGAGTCTTATTTATGTGCTCTATCATTCCTACCGCTTCTAATGCCTCACTTACTCTATTTTTCATATAGTCAACCGATTTGCAATCGTTCTCGTATGAAAATGCCACGTCTTCTCCCACACTAAGTCCAACAAATTGACAATCCTGATCCTGAAGTATTGTCCCGACATGTTCACTGATTTTATAAAGATCCATTTTAGCTGGTTCAAAATCCTTAATTCTAAGTGTGCCATCTATCGCCCCCTTATAAGAACAAGGAATTAGCCCATTGATACAATGGGCTATTGTCGACTTTCCTGAACCACTTGGCCCAGCTATTAAGACCTTTTCTCCTTGCTCAATTTTAAAATTGAGGTTTTTTAGCGTTGGCGATGACAAACTCTCGTATTTGAAGCTATAAGCCTTAAATTCTATAATCGCCACTTTAATTCTCCTATTCGTCTATAGTTAAATTTTTATTCTTTTTCTTCATTTTAGCTAATGCAACTACAACTGGAATACCAACTATTGCTACTACTCCAAGATTTGTTGAACTTGCTAGAAGTATTTGAAGCCATACTTTTTCTGCTGGTTCTCCATAAAGGAAAACATCTCCTGCATATGCTACTACACTTGCTACTAGCATTCCCATTACAGCATAAACATACATCTTGACTATATGTCTCTTTTCAATCTTGCCTGAAAGGACGTCAAAACTAGTATCTAACTTTACAAGACCTCCAAAAAGACCAAGTATTGCTGCTAAAAATACCCAGCTCCACCAAATTGAGCCCCATAAAAGTGCATCGTTTAGTGCATGTCCTATAAATCCTACCAAAAATCCTACTACTGGGCCAAATATAGCTCCGAATATAACCAAAAGTGATATCGAAAGTCTAAAGCTTGTATTTGGTCCAATAGGAATTGCTATTGCTGAAAGCGCCGCGTAAAGTGCCGCTCCAATTCCTATTGCCACAACTGCCTGTGTATTCATTTTAAGATTCGCTTTTTTACCCACTGCATACAATATAATACTCAAAATAATTGCAATAACTATTGCTACAATTGCTTGGATATCCATATCAAAATCCCCTTTCATTAATAATTTAATTTTTACGAACATTTCTTAACAAAACCTTCTAATTATTCACTCTTTACATTATAGTCGAGAGTTTCATTTGAGTCAATTTTTCTTCCTATTTATGTGAATTCTCTTCATGAACAAAACCTTAAATATCACTTAAGAAAAATGTAAATATACTGTAATGTTATTTGGGTCGAATTTGTAATAAAATAGTATCTGGAAAGAGTCCCTTTGGCAGAGGGCTCTAAATATTAAATCTAAAGAAAGGTGGGATTATGGTGATTAATTTAATTACGACTAGAAACAACAACGGTGCCATGAACATTTTACAGGAGGGAACATATGGGTTACAAAAATGGAACAGATGTGCTTCCGACTCACCTTTTGGAGGAAATTCAGAGTTACTTTAATGGAGGTCTGATTTACATCCCCAAAAGTGGTCAAAAGGTGAGCTGGGGCGAAAAAAGTGGAACGCGCGAACAGCTTGATGTTAGGAACAGAAAGATGCAAAGACTATACCAACTAGGTAATAGTATTGATGAACTGGCTTGTGAATTTTTCTTAAGCCCTGAAACAGTTAAAAAGATTGTATATGGTAAAGGCTAGAATGGCTTATAGTTGTTCTTGGACTAGTCGTTTTATACGATGCACTGTATACTATACTTAACCGGTTAATCTTTCACGAAGGGAGATGATGATGACATGATTAAAATAAAAGGGTGGTCTAAAGCATAACCACTAAGTGAAAGCAGTCTCAATTATGAGACTGCTTTTTTGTTTATATTGTATTTTAAAAAATCTGAAAAATTCTATCACGATTAGTTTTATGCTATAATTATTGGGTATTGATTGTTTGGTAATTGAGGATAATTGTTAATCGTTGGTTTAGGTCTCGGGAAAAGGGTTTATCTTTAAAAATCTAGTTAAATTCAGCTTTTGAGGTTTTCTTTTTGTGCTTTTTGCTTTATAATAACCTTGAAAGTAGAAAATATATATTTTATTGGAGGTCTCTTTATATGTTAGTTTCAGCAAAAGAAATGTTAAACAAAGCAAGAGAAGGCAAATATGCCGTAGGTCAATTCAACATTAACAACCTAGAATGGACAAAAGCAATCCTTTTGACAGCTCAGGAAAATAATTCTCCTGTCATCTTAGGTGTTTCTGAAGGTGCTGGCCGTTATATGGGTGGTTACAAGACTGTTGTAGGTATGGTAAATGGTATGTTAGAAGAGCTTAAAATCACTGTTCCTGTAGCACTTCATTTAGATCATGGTAGCTACGAAGGTGCTCTTGCTACAATTGAAGCTGGTTTTTCTTCTGTTATGTTCGATGGTTCACACTACGCAATCGAAGAAAATATCGAAAAATCAAAAGAAATCATCAGAATTGCTAACGAAAAAGGTATTTCAGTTGAAGCCGAAGTTGGTTCTATCGGTGGAGAAGAAGATGGTGTTGTAGGCGCTGGCGAAATAGCTGATGCTGCTGAATGTAAAATGATCGCAGACCTTGGCGTTGATATGCTAGCTGCTGGTATCGGTAATATCCACGGTAAGTACCCTGCAAACTGGCAAGGACTAAACTTTGATGCTTTAGCTAGAATCAATGAAGCAACTAAAGGTATGCCTCTAGTTCTTCACGGTGGTACTGGTATCCCTGCAGACATGATTAAAGAAGCTATCTCTTTAGGTGTTTCTAAAATCAATGTAAATACAGAATGTCAATTGACATTTGCTGCAGCTACTCGTGAATACTTCGAGGCTAAAAAAGATTTAGAAGGTAAAGGTTTTGACCCTAGAAAAATCTTAGCTCCTGGTTTTGAAGCTATCAAAGCTACAGTTAAAGAAAAAATGGAATTATTTGGATCTGTTAATCAAGCATAATTTTTGCAACTAGTAGTTTGCAACTAATAATTTTCAACTAATAGATTATAAAAAAAGGAGATGCATTCGCATCTCCTTTTTATTTATTATCTATTGGCGGATTCTAATACTTTTCTCATATCATCTTCTGTCAATTTACCAGTTCTATACTTAACTTGTAAGTCTCTCAAATCCTGCTTATCTATCTTATTTATAATTGATTCTAGTTCTTGTCTATTTTCTACATCTCCAAAATTCACGTCCTTTGCTGCAAATGCGGCTCCCTGTGTGAACATCATAATCGCAATCAATGTGGATGCTGCTAATCTTTTTCTCATAATAATTTCCTCCTGTAATGGTTTATTTATTTTATTTGGTTTGTTTGTTTGTTTGTTTGTTTTCTTTTTGTCTACACTATTAGTATACGAATCAAATGTGTCCAAATTATCAACAGGAGATGAAAATTCAGAAAATAAATATGACAACTTTGTTACCTTTTTATTTTAACCTTTGCATGAGTTTTCAATAACTACATCACGCATTCTAGATATTCACTCTTTATTTTTGAGTTTTTATCTCATTTTCTACAACTTTATATATTTTTGAATCAGTGAAATTTTTGACACCACCATCTACTAAACCATAGACTTTATCATCATCTGAAATATAAAGTTTATCTGGACTCTCGTATCTGTCAATATCTTCATCACCTTTACTTGCTATATCACTCGTATCTTCATTTCTTTTGTTGAATTTACCCTCTGCACCAATTTCATAAACGCCTATGTGCTCTTCTTCTATTCCTTTATCGCCTATTTTTGACTTAAAAACTTCTATAAACACTTTTTCCTGACTTATTTTAATTATTCTAGATTCTAGATACTCGTTTTCTTCATTATTCATATTAAATATCTCTTCTATCCCTTTTTTTACCCCC
>JAOAQY010000230.1 GCA_025210965.1 Tissierellales bacterium | reverse complement strand
TCTATGAACCTATTAGTATAAATGTAAAAAATGAAATGGGATATTTTATAAATGCATATAATCAGCTTGCAAAGACCAATTTAGCAATGCATCAATTAAATGAAAAAATATATGCACAAAATAGTTTTGATGAAATCATGAAGTTTATTTTTGAAAGTTTCAAACCGTTTATTCCTTACAATAGAATTGGGATTGCAGTTTTGACACACGGTGGAGAATCTATAAAGGCACTCAAGGCAAAGTCTGATAGAAAAATTTATTTAGGCTCGTATTACAAAGAAAATTTAAAAGAAAATACACTTGGGAAATTGATAGAGGAGAATAAGCCAAGAATTATAAATGATTTAGACGAATATTTGAAAAATCACCCCGATTCAAATTCGACAAAACTAATAGTAAAAGAAGGAATGAAAGCAAGTTTGACTTTACCACTAATAGTGGATAGAAAAATAGTTGGAGTCATATTCTTTTCGTCGGTAGAAAAAGATATTTACAAAGAGAGACATATACTATTTCTTAAAAATATAGCAAATTCAGTAGCGTTAGCATTTGAAAAGAATTTCATTCATGAAGACTTAGTATTAGCTACAGTTGAAGGGCTTGCTAAGGTTGTAGAATCTAAAGACAATATAACTGGAGATCATATCTATAGAATTGGAAGGTATTCAAAATTTATCAGCGAAAAATTATTAGAAGATGAAGTATTTGATTTAAATGAAAAATTTGTTGAAGATATATTTAAGTTTGCTCCACTGCATGATATAGGAAAAGTTAGTATTGCTGATGATATACTCAATAAACCTGGTAGATTGACCGATGAGGAATTTGAAATAATGAAAGAGCATAGTGAAATCGGGTATAGAGTGCTTAGAGAGATGACAACAAATAGAATCAATGAAGAGGAACATTTTTTTGAAATGGCAGAAAATATTGCAAGGTACCATCATGAAAAATATGATGGTTCGGGATATCCGCTAGGATTAAAAGCTGAACAAATACCTCTAGAAGCTAGAATCGTTGCCATAGCGGATGTATTTGATGCATTGGTTTCTAAGAGACCATACAAGGATGGATTTTCATTTGAAAAAGCATTTTTAATACTCGAGAATGGTAAAAATAATCACTTTGATCCTCATATAATTGAAACCATAGTTGATTATAAAGCGGAATTTGAGAAGATCTATAGGATTTTTAAATACTAAAGCCTAAATACTAAATACTAGACACAAATACTAAATAACAAATGCTACTTGAAAAATTTTTTTTGCTGTGATACAATTTGGGTACAACATGAATATGAAGTTGGTGTGTAACTGGAAATCAGGCATGAACCAAGAAAGATCAATAGAAGTCTTTTGTGGTGCATGCTTTTTTATTTGTGTATTTGGGGGGTGAATTCGTGAAAATTGAAGTGAAAAAGGTGTTTAACAACAATGTTATTTTGGTTCATGAACTTGAAAAAAATGTAGAGGCTGTGGTTGTTGGAAAGGGAATTGGGTTTGGAAAGAAGAACGGGAAACAATATGAGCTAGATGAAAGTGATATCAGCAAGGTATTTAAAAATATGGACTCGGAGCTTGGGAAAGAATATAATGATCTGATAAAATTAGTAGATCCAGAGGTAATAGGATTGACAGAAGAAATTATTCAATATGCGACAAGCAAGCTTGGAGAATTAAACTATCATATTCATATAATGCTTACAGATCATATTGCATTTGCAATAGAACGATTAAAGGATGACCAAGAGATAATAAATCCTTTCCTATATGAAATAAAAGCACTATATCCAAGGGAATTTGAAGTTAGTGAATATGCAAAGAACCTAATAAATAAACGAATGGGTATTATGATTCCAGATGGGGAAAAGGGTTTTATAGCAATGCATATTCATTCTGCGATGAAAAACAAGGCAGTTAAAGAGACCGTTGAAAATGCAAGAATATTGACTGAAGTTATAGAAATTATAGAAGAATATATGAATATTAGAATAAAGAAGGATGATTTGTCTTATGTCCGATTAGTGCATCATATAAATACTGCAATTATAAGAATGGAAACAAATCACGAGATAGAAAATCCATTGCTGGATAATATAAAGAAAGAGATGAAAAGTTCATTTATATTAGCAAACAAAATTGGAAATCACATAGTGGAAGCTAAAGGCATAAGTATAAATGAACATGAGCTGGGATATTTAGCTCTTCACATAGAAAGGCTTTCAAAAATTTCATGAAACTTAAGCGTGTTACTGAGTTAGATCAGGCATGAGCTATTATTAGACATTTAGTCTATTAAGCTTATGCCTTTTTATTTTTTATAAAGGGAGGAATTATTAATGAGTAATGCATTTGGTAAAGTACAAAAACTAGGGAAGGCATTGATGTTACCTGTTGCAGTATTGCCTATAGCGGCAATTTTGCTTAGAATTGGTCAAGGAGATTTACTCAATTTGCCATTCGTATCTTCGGCAGGTGGAGCATTATTTACAAATTTAGCACTATTATTTGCAATAGGTGTATCAATTGGAATAGCTAAAGATGGACAAGGGGCAGCTGGTCTTGCAGGGGCAGTTGGCTATTTGATACTTAAAGAAGGAACCGCTGCTATAGATCCTGAAATTAATATGAGTGTTTTGGCAGGGATGATAGCTGGTATTGTAGCTGGAAATCTTTACAACAAATTTCATAATGTGAAATTGCCAGATTGGCTTGGATTTTTCTCAGGTAAGAGATTTGTACCTATAGTTACAGGCCTTACTTGTATAATACTAGCAGGTATTTTTGGCTTTATTTGGCCACCTATACAAGGGGTTATTGATGCAACGGGTAAATGGATGATAGGTGCAGGGGCAGTTGGAGTATTTTCATTTGGATTTTTAAATAGATTGCTGATACCTGTTGGACTTCACCACGTATTAAATAGTTTTGTCTGGTTTGTATTTGGTAATTTTGACGGAGCTACCGGAGATTTGCATAGATATTTTGCGGGAGATCCGAATGCAGGAATATTTATGGCAGGATTTTATTTGATTATGATGTTCGGATTGCCAGCAGCAGCACTAGCTATGTATAGTACTGCAAAAAAGAAAAATAGACCTATGGTTGGTGGAGCATTGTTTTCAGTAGCATTTACAGCTTTTTTGACAGGAATTACAGAGCCAATAGAGTTTCTATTTATGTTTTTAGCTCCAGTTCTTTATGTGGCTCATGCAATATTGACAGGTATTGCTATGGCAGTTTGCTATGTGCTTAATATCAAACATGGATTTGGTTTTTCAGCAGGTTTATTTGACTATGTACTAAATATGAAATTTGCAACAAATGGTTTGTGGTTAATACCGCTAGGGCTCGTATTCTTCATAGTGTATTATCTTTTATTTGTTGTAATAATAAAGAAATTTAATTTACCGACTCCTGGAAGATTAGAGGATTTAGACGATGAATCTAGCAATGTAGTTATAAAGCAAGATGGAATAGCTAATCTTGCTAAGGCTTATATAGAAGCGCTAGGAGGTAGTGATAATATAGAACAGGTAGATGCTTGTATTACTCGTCTTAGATTAAGTATTAAAAATGCTGACATGATAGATGATTCAGACCTTAAAGCTTTAGGAGCAACGGGAGTGCTTAGACCAAATGCTCACAATATGCAGGTTGTTGTAGGAACTAAAGCAGAACTTGTAGCGGATCAAATGAAAAAGATGCTATAATGATTAAAGAAAGAGCGCAATAATATTGCGCCTTTTCATCAAATAATTAGATTGGGCTAGTTATTTGATGAAAGGGGATGTTTTAATGAAAGCGATAATAAACGCAAATATTGTTTTAAATGATAGAGTAATTAGCGATTCAGCATTATTATTTGACGGTGTTATCAGGGATATTGTAAAATATGAAGATTATGATTCTGACAAGGTTGAAGAAGAAATAGATGCAAACAAAAAATATGTGTTTCCTGGTTTTATAGATATTCACATTCATGGATTTGCAGGCTATGATACGATGGATGAAATACCGGAGGCCATATTAGAAATAAGTAAGGGGCTTGTAAAAACTGGAGTTACATCGTTTTTGCCTACAACTATGACTATGAGCATGGACAGAATAGAGAATGCGCTGAAAAATATTAGGAAAATGATGAATATCAAGACAGGCTATGCAAAAGTTAGAGGAGCACATTTAGAAGGGCCGTTTATTAGTGAAAAATTCAAAGGAGCTCAAGATTCTAAATATATAATTAGTCCAAATGAAACATTAATAGAAAACTATGCAGATTGTTTGAAAATAGTTACATTAGCACCAGAATCAGATGGTGCAATAGCTCTTATAAAAAAATTCAAAGGTGAAATTGTATTTTCAATAGGTCATACTGATAGCAGTTATGAAGGGGCTATTAGGGCTATTGACGCGGGGGCGTCACATTCTACTCACACGTTTAATGCAATGACGGGGCTTCATCATAGAAAACCAGGAGTAGTAGGGGCCGTTTTGCTAAGAGATGATGTAAATACAGAATTTATAGCAGACCAAATTCATACTCATAAAGATATTTTAAAGTTAATGAAGAAAATTAAGACGAGCAATCATTTGATATTAATAACCGATAGTATGCGTGCTGGAGGTATGCAAGATGGCGAGTATAATTTAGGAGGTCAGAGAGTATTTGTCAAAAACAATAGTGCAAGACTGGAAGATGGAACATTGGCGGGTAGTGTTTTGACTATGAATAAAGCTTGTAAGAATATGCATGATTCAGGTGATAGTACATTGTGTGATATTGCTAAAATGTCAAGTTATAATCCGGCGAGAGTCCTAAAGTTAGATGATATTATTGGAAGTATAGAAGTAGGGAAAGTTGCCGATTTGGTAATATTAAACGAAAGATTTGAAGTTGAAAAAACTTTTATTGATGGGAATATAGTTTATGATAGTGACAAGGAGGAAATCAATGTTTAAATGGCTAAAGAAAAACAATAAGTGTGAAATAAAATCTCCTATAAAAGGACAATTTGTATTACTTGAAAATGTACCGGATCCTGTTTTTGCTCAAAAAATGGTAGGAGATGGAATCGCTATAGAGCTAGATGAAAATATGGTGAAAGCTCCAATTGATGGTGAAGTTGTAAATGTGTTTCCTACAAAGCATGCTATTGGTATCAAAAATAGTGATGGAGTCGAGATGTTGATTCATGTTGGATTGGACACAGTTGAACTTAAAGGCGAAGGTTTTGAATGTTTTGTAGAAGCTGGAGATATTATAAGTATTGGGCAGAATTTATTGAAGGTGGATTTGGAATATTTGAAAAAGAATGGTAAGAGTTTGATATCACCAATTATAATTACAAATATGGGGAGTTTTGAAAATTTAAGAGTAATTCAACATGAAAGTGTAAATTTTGGAGATTTGATTATAGAATTAGAAAAATAGATTATGATATTGTGAAGAAAAAAAGACCGTTGGGATAGAGCCAATGGTCTTTTTTGAGAATGTATATTATACAGCAGCTAAATCAATTGCTTTTCGTAAATCATTTTCTACATCCTCTGCAATCCTATTTAAATCATGATTTGGAATCAAATCTACTAGAGCGGTTGGATTTAGCATTCCTATATAAACTTGTTCTTTCATTTCGTAAATAACGACTTTACATGGGAGGAGATAACCAACTAGAATATTTTCATCTAAAACATCTTTTGTGCGTTTGGGATTGCAAACTTCTATAATCTTAAATGGATTGGAAAAGTTAAGGTCATTTTTAGATAATTGATCTTTTACGTCAAATTCCCATAAAATTGTGAAATTAAACAATTGAACACTATCGCGTACAGCATCCACAGATTCTGCGAATGTTTTTTTTGTTTTTACTTCATATTGAGCTTTCATTTAGAACCTCCTTCGATATATGCATTCAGAATGTGATTACAAGACAGCTATACCCTTTATATATGTTATAAAACTTAGAGGAAAATATATTTTAAATTTTTGGATAAATGAATTAAAATCGTGATACAATATATAAAACAAAAGCGATTTAATGGAATTGAGGTTTGAATGTGAAAAAGAGATATATAGGTATTTTTATTATAGTATTGATATCAATTATAGTGTTCTATTTCAAAGATTCAGCAGATGCAGAAGATATAAATTTGAATAAAGAAAAAATCCTAAGTCAAGATGATATGAAATTTATAGCTGAAGATTTATTTGAAAAATTTGATTATTTATATCCTTCGGTAGAATATGAGTTAGAATCTAATGATATGAAAAATAGAATTTTTGAATATATCGAACGGTTGGGAAATGATAAGAGTGATGTAGAATTTGGAAAGTTTCTTATGAAGGAATTTGCACGATTAGATGATAGTCAAGTTAATCTAAGTTTTGATAGAAAATGGTTAAATGAATACTTTGATGAAGAAAAATGTTTTTTGCCAATTAAGATTAGATTTGAAGATGAGAATTGCTATGTTTTAAAAAATATAGGCAGTGAAATCTCAATCGATGGCAAAAAAATAAGTAAAATAGATGGATTATCAATAGATATTATTGTATCAAAATTAGTTGATTATATTGCTGGAGAAAATGATATTGTTAAGTATTCAAAACTAGCAGATGATTTTGGGTTTTACTATGGCTTAGTTTTTGGTTATAGTGCTAATTATGAGTTAGAATTTGATAGTGGTTTGAAACAAATAGTTAGTGGGATTAGCATTTATGACTATTCTAATTTTAAAGATGGTGAATATTATTCAATGGATATCGAAAGCAATGAAATAGCCAGAATAAAATTAAAAGGTATTGATCAATATTGGAGGTATAGTATTTTTTTAGAGGAATCGTTCAAAGAAATGAAGGATAAGGACATTGACATATTGATATTAGATTTGAGAGGAAGTAATCTAGACAATCCAGTAGTATTCTACTATTTAAGTAATTATTTATTTGAAAAAAATTACGCATACTATTCAGATTACCAAAGCAAGCATAATGACATTTATTTTTATAGTAGCCAAAAAACGATAGCTGATGATGGAATAAAGATAGAGAAAAGATGGAACAATGAAACTAATACGTTCAAGAGAAATTCATTTAATGGAGAAGTGTATGTTTTAATAGATAATGAAACAAGAGGGATTGCGCCCCTGTTTGTTGATTTTTTAAGGTATTCTTATAGAGCATATATTTATGGAAAGCAAACTGGTGGTATGGCATCATCTTTTGGAAGAAACTACAATTATAATTTGAAGAGAATTAGTATGAATATAGATATACCTACGGAACGTTTTATAAGTTGTAATCAAATAATTCAGAGTCAAGGTGTTTTGCCTGATAAAAAGATTAATCAAGATATAGAAATGCTTTCTCGAGGAATTGATTATCAAAAGTTAGAAGTTTTAAAAGATACTTATCAAAAAATAAATGATGCAGAACTTGCAGATGGTGTTTTAGAACATGAAATATTTGATTGGAAGTTGTCGAATTTCGATATGGGCTATGATGAGTATCGAGAAAAACTAAGGCCATATGTAAGCAGAGAGTATGTGTTTAAAGAATATGATGAACTTTTTATATTACAAGGTAAGAAATATACTGCTAGAGATTTGGATTTACTTACAGATGAGGAATTGCTTAGGCTTCAAAATTTATCCAAGCAGATAAATGAGAAAATAGAGGATATTAGCTTGCAAATTTCTGAAGTATATAATGGTCACAATGACAAATGGCGTTATATATATACTCATACAGAGATAATGTACGACGATGATAAAAAAAGTAATATTTACAAGAAGTATGTATTTATAAAAGAATGGGGATATTGGAAGTTAATAGATCAGAGTAGAGTAGAGTATAGTTCTATAGATTATGAACATAAGAATGACGGATTAGATAAGTTTAGATCAACTTTGGAAGGTAACCCTGTTATTTATAGATATAAAGTTAATTTGTATGAAAAATTATTTGGAAATCAATAGATATAAATGCAAAAAACAGGATATATATATGAGTAGAGACTAAGTAGATTTGGAGGGATGTATTGTGAAAGAAATAGAGAAAAGAAGTATAGATACGATTAGAATACTATCAGCAGATGCTGTTGAAAAAGCAAACTCAGGTCATCCTGGACTTCCAATGGGAGCTGCTTCTATGGCATATGTTTTGTGGCAAAGAGTTATGAAGCACCATCCTAAAGAAACTGAGTGGATAGATAGAGACAGATTTGTTTTATCTGCCGGGCATGGATCGATGCTGATATATAGTTTGCTTCATTTATCAGGATATGGATTGTCCATGAACGAATTAAAGAGATTTAGACAGCTTGACAGTAAAACACCGGGTCATCCAGAATATGGGCATACACAAGGTGTTGAAACAACTACAGGTCCACTAGGACAAGGTATTGGAAATGCAGTTGGTATGGCTATGGCCGAGAGATATCTTGCTGAAAAGTTTAACAAAGAGGATTGTAATATTATTGACCACTATACGTTTGCACTAGCAGGAGATGGTTGCATGATGGAAGGTATATCATCAGAAGCGGCGTCATTAGCAGGAACTTTGAAACTTGGAAAGCTTATAGTGTTATACGATGATAATGGAATAACTATAGAGGGAAAAACTGATTTAGCTTTTTCTGAAGATGTAAAAGCTAGATATGAATCGTATGGATGGCAAGTGCTAGAAGTTTGCGATGATGATGATTTAGATGCGATAGAATACGCCATTAAATTTGCAAAAAGAACACTTAATAAGCCTAGTTTGATTAAGATAAAAACAAAAATTGGACATGGTGCTGGAGATAAAGAAGGTACAGCTGGTGTACATGGGTCTCCACTTGGAGAAAAACATTTGTCGGAGGCAAGGGCAAATTTTGAATTTGAAAATCAGCCACCTTTTAAAGTTCAGCCTTATGTTTACAATCACTTTGGTGAAATAGGAAAACGAGGTGCTAGAGATTATCAAACTTGGGAAGAACGAGTATTTTATTATAGAAAGCATTATAAAGATGATTTTAAAAAACTGCAAGGCTGGATTTCTGGGAAAATAGAGATAGATTTAAGTGATGAGTCACTTTGGAAATTTAAAGAGAGTATGGCGACAAGAGCAGCTTCGGGTCAAGTTTTGAATATGCTAAAAGAAAAAGTTGAAAATTTGATTGGTGGTTCTGCAGATTTAGCACCTTCAACAAAAACGAACTTGGACAAGTATGGAGCTTTTTCAGCAAGTCAAAGTGGAGATAATATTCATTTTGGAGTGAGGGAACATGCTATGGCATCTATTATAAATGGTATTAGTTTGCACGGAGGGCTCAAAGCGTATGGAGCGACGTTCCTAGTTTTTAGTGATTATATGAAAGGTGCTATGAGATTATCGGCTATAATGGAGAGACCGGTTATCTATGTGCTGACTCATGATAGTATAGGAGTAGGTGAAGATGGCCCTACACATCAACCAATTGAACACTTGGCATCACTTAGAAGTATTCCCAATTTAGTTGTATTTAGACCGGCGGATGCAAAAGAAACCCTTTTGGGATGGAAACTAGCGCTTGAAAGTGAAAAAAATCCATATGCGCTTATACTATCAAGGCAAAATCTTCCTACACTTGATGAAACTAGTGAGAATTCATGCAAAGGAGGATATATACTAAAGGAAAGCAATCAAAATCCAGAAATAATAATAATTGCAACGGGTTCAGAGATTTCTATAGCATATGATGTATACGATGAATTAGTAAAAAGAGAAAAGAAAGTCAGAATTGTGAGTATGCCAAGTTTCGAGTTATTTGATAAGCAGGAAATAGACTATAAAGAGTCGATATTGCCTAATGAAGTAAGAAAACGAATCTCGATAGAGGCTGCAAGTACATTTGGATGGCAAAAATATACAGGTATAGATGGTATAAATATTGGAATAGATACATTTGGTGCATCAGCACCAAGTAAAGAATTATATAATAAATTTGGTATAGAATCAAATCAAATAGTAAAAGAGATAGAAAAGAAAGGCTGGATTTAATAATTGTAATGGAGGGCTACTAGACCAGTAAATGGTCTAAGTGGTCCTCTATTGCAATTTAGAGTTAAAAAAGTTAATAGTTCATGTGAGATGTATTGAGAGATAGTAGTTTCAGAATTGGTGAGTATAGGAATTCCATAAATGAATTAGGTATGTTATAATAAGAAAGATTATAGTGGAGGAAGTATTATTTGATATAATGGGGTGGTTTAGCATGGAAAATAAATTTACAGATCGCATTGCATCAAATCGAAAATTAAGTAGTTTGTTCCGCAATTTTTTCAACAAGATATCTAATGAATATCCTCATTTAAAAACTTCAAATACAAAGTATTATTTTTCATTTAAAGGTGAGGATAATAAGAATAAAATTTGGTTTTCTAGGCAGCGAGATCATCTATTGGTCAAAGTTAGAAGAAACGCTGAAATGAAATCAGAGCCAAGAACATTTACAATTAGTGATGTGGAACAAATAAACAATATATGGAACAAAATAAAATTAGATGATGAACTAAAGATAGTTTCTAAAGAAGAAGAGGCAACTAAAATTTTTTCGAAAGAGTTAGGTGAGATGGTATCAGGGCTAAAAATAAATTATATACTCAAGATGCTTCTAATCGATAGTCGAGGATTAGACTGCTTAATTGACAAAAACAGTCAGAAATTGATGAAAGAATATTTTATAGAAGGTAAACGAATAGAAACGATTGAAGTAAGTGGTTTAGAAGATAATTTCAAATTAGATGTTATGAAGCAAGGTCTGAATGAACTAGCTAATCTTAGATCAGTTAGTTTTGAATTGATTGAGATAAAAGAACTGCTTGATAAATATCCTCATGCTAAAACAAGCAGTTTGTTGGATTTAATTTATGGGGAAAATTTATTTTCAGAGATTGATTCTAGAATTTATGCTCAAGTAATAAAAGCAGTATTTAAGCTAAGAGGATGGGAAATAAAAGGTAAATAGGAGGTATTTGTATGGCAGTAGGTGCATTTTTTGATATTGATGGAACACTTTATAGAAATTCATTGATGATAGAACATTTTAAAAAGTTGGTGAAGTATGAAGTTGTAGATCCAAGATTGTGGCATTCTCATGTGAAGTATACATATAAAGAATGGAGAAAACGAGTTAGAGATTATGAAGACTATATGTTAGAGCTTGTTGATATATATATAGAAGCATTGAGAGGACGAAAGAAAGAAGATTTGGAATTTATCTCAAATCAAGTAATAAGATTAAATGGAGATGTAGTGTATAAATTTACGAGAGATCAAATAAAGTGGCATCAAGAACAAGGGCATAAGGTATTTTTTATATCTGGAAGTCCAAATTTTTTAGTATCTAAGATGGCAGAAAAATATGGAGTAGATGCATATAAAGGGGCTCAATATTTAGTAGATGAAGAGGGGCGTTTCACTGGGGATGTTATTCCAATGTGGGATTCAGTTAGCAAAAATAAAGCATTAAAACAATTGGTTGAAAAATATGATTTAGATCTTTCAAAGAGCTATGCGTATGGAGATACTAATGGAGATTATTCTATGCTAAGCAAGGTTGGAAATCCGATAGCAATAAATCCAACAAGAGAGTTACTAGAGAACATAAAGGCAAATGATAAAATGGCTCAAAATGCTAGAATAATAGTTGAGAGAAAAGATGTAATTTATAATTTAACGCCGAATGTCGAGCTTATAGAATATTAGGAGAAGTGGTAGAATGAGATTAGATAAAATGCTTTCAAATCTAGGATATGGTTCTAGAAAAGAGATTAGAAAGATGGCAAAAAAAGGCGAAATCATAGTAAATGGCAAAGGCATTACAAAGGCTGATATGCATATAGATACAGAGAATGATAGAGTGTATGTTAATGGAGAAAAAGCTGTATATAGAGAGTATATATATATAATGCTAAATAAACCTCAAGGAGTTGTAAGTGCAACATCTGATTATAGAGATGAAACTGTTATAGATTTAATAGATGAGTCATTTTGGGCTTTCGAACCATTTCCAGTTGGAAGATTAGATAAAGATACTGAGGGACTTCTTTTGCTAACTAATGATGGCAAACTTTCACATAATTTGCTGTCACCTAAAAAACACGTAGATAAGACATACTATGTAGAAGTATGTGATGAGTTAAAAGAAGAAGATGTAATCAAATTTTCTAAAGGAGTCACAATAGACGGAGATTATAAATGTTTGCCAGCTGAACTTGAGATTTTAGAGTCGGGAGAAATAAGCAAAGCGTATGTGACTATCAGAGAAGGTAAATTTCATCAGATAAAAAAAATGATGCTAGCTATTGGAAATGAAGTAGTATATTTGAAGAGAATGCAGATGGGATCGTTGAAATTAGATGAACATTTAGAGCTTGGAGAATATAGAGAGTTGAGCGAAGAAGAGCTCGAGTTATTGAAAGGTTAAATAATATATAGAATTAGGTGATTATATGGAATCAATGGTATATATGGACTATGCAGCAACGACAGGATTAGATAGGGAAGCGCTAGATATAATGGCGAAGTATAGCTTAGACTTTTTTGGGAATCCTTCATCAGTGTATTCTTTTTCTAGAGAGTCTAAAAAAATTATAGATGAAACGCGTCAAGTCATAGGTGGTTTTATTAATGCTCCATTTAAAGATATCTATTTTACGAGTGGTGCTACTGAGTCAAATAATTGGGCGATTCGCGGAATCATGGAGGCGAACAAGGAAAAAGGAAAGCACATGATTACGACTAAAATAGAGCATCATGCGACTCTTAGAACATGCGAATATCTTGAAGATAATGGATATGATGTTACTTATTTGCCGGTAGATTGTGAAGGTAAAATTAGTTTGACAGAATTGAAAAAACATATTAGAGAAGATACAGTTTTGATTAGTTTAATATTTGCAAACAATGAAGTAGGCTCTGTTCAGCCGATAAAAGAAGTTGGAAAAATTTGTGCTAAAAAAGATATATTATTTCATACAGATGCAGTTCAAGCTATAGGTCATGTTCCCATAGATGTTGAGAGTTATGGAATAGATTTGCTATCATTTTCTGCACATAAACTTCATGGGCCAAAGGGACTTGGTGGATTGTATATTAAAAATGGACTTAATATAAAACCGCTTATATATGGAGGAGCGCAACAGAACTATAAAAGAGCGGGGACTGAAAACTTACCTGCAATAGCAGCATTTAAAGTTGCGTTTGAAAATTTAATTAAATTATTTGAAGAAGAAAACAATAGATTTAGAGAATATAGAAATAAGCTATATGAAGGCTTATGTGGTTTGGAAGGTGTTTGGTATAATGGACCAGAGGAAGAGCACTTTAAAATATCAAATATATTGAATGTTGGTTTCGAAGATATAGAATCAGAGTCTTTGCTTTTGGCATTGGATCAAGAAAATATAATGGTATCAGCAGGAAGTGCTTGTGCATCTGGTGCTTTAGATCCATCTCATGTTCTTACAGCAATGGGATTAGATGAAGATCGTGCTTTGGCGTCTTTAAGATTTTCTATAGGAAGATATACAACTGAAGATGAGATTGATTATGTAATAAAGACTGTTTGTGAAAAAGTAAGATTTTTGCGAACTTTGTGATGTTTAGAAAGTGAATGGTGATATAAATGAAAAAAAAAGTGGTAATTGGAATGAGTGGCGGCGTAGACAGTGCCGTTGCAGCTCACTTATTGAAAGAAGCTGGATATGATGTTATTGGAATAATGATGAAATTTGTGCCTGATGATGATGGGTTTGAAGATGAAAAAGCCTGCTGTTCTTTATCAGCGGTTACAGATGCTAGAATGGTAGCGGATCAACTTGATATACCGTTTTATGTAATGAATTTCAAAAAACCATTTAAAGAGAAAGTTATAGACTATTTTGTTGACGAATATACTAATGGCAGGACACCAAACCCTTGTGTGATGTGTAATAAAAAAATAAAGTTTGATGCCTTGTACAAAAGAGCAAAAGCACTAGGAGCTGATTATATTGCGACGGGACATTATGCTCAAATCGTAGAGGAAGATGGTAGATATCAGCTAAAAAAAGGAATTGATGAGAGAAAAGACCAGACATATATGCTGTATACGTTAACTCAAGAGCAATTAGCTCATACATTGATGCCTTGTGGAACATACAATAAGGATGAGGTAAGAGAAATAGCAGAGTCAATAGGATTACATTTATATAAGAAAAGAGATAGTCAAGAAATTTGCTTTGTGCCAGATAATAGTCATGGTGATTTTATTTGTGATATGCTTGGCAATGTCAAAGAAGGAAATTTTGTGGATAAGGAAGGCAATGTTCTTGGCCGACATAAAGGAATTGTATATTATACCATAGGACAAAGAAAAGGTCTTGGGATAGCTATAGGAAAACCTGCTTTTGTCATTGATATTAATGCTGAGACAAATGAAATTGTCATTGGAGATAATGATGATTTAATGAAAAAAGAATTGATAGCAGAAGATGTGAATCTAATATATACAGAGAAATTAGATAAAGAGCTAAAAGTTATGGCGAAAATTCGATATAATGGAGCGGCTTCAGCAGCTACTATTTATCCAATAGATGAAAATACTGTAAAAGTTGTATTTGAAGAGGAACAAAGAGCTATAACTAAAGGTCAATCTGTGGTATTTTATAAAGAAGGTTATGTAGTAGGTGGAGGAATAATAGAAAAAATTTGTTAATATATGTTGTAAAACGATAATTGTGATAGAAATCACATTGTAAAGCTGTGCGATGTAGTATCCTAAAGACAAGTAATTGTTTAAGGGGTTTAGGATTAACGATTGAGGATGATTTAGGACATCCTCTTTTTTTATAAAGAAATTTCAAGAGCTCGGTTATAGAATATCTATACCGAGCTCTATTTGTATGGATTAACAAATTATAGTATGTAGTGTATAATAATCATATTATTAGTTATTAATATTCGGTTTAGAGGTGAAAAAAGTGAGTAGTGAAATAGAATATGATATCAAGTTAGATAGATATATTGAATATCTTGATGATTTAAGTAGCAATAATAATATAAAAAAAGCGAAAGTTATTTTTTTTAAAATTTTCGATAGATTTGTTGAATTGAGAAAGAAAAATAAAAAGATAGCTTCAGGTCAAATAGCTGAAATAGCATCCATTGCCGAGCAATTTGAATATGATTATATGCAGATAGAATTGTATGATTACCTAATAGATGGTGCTGATGTAGGTTATGGCTATATACTGAAAGGGCAGTATTTTGAAAAAAAATCTAAATTCGAATATGCAGAAAATATGTACAAAAAAGCAATGAGATACGGGGGTGAGTATAAATTGTATGCATACAAAAATCTAGGATATATGTATGATTATAAGGATGATACGGAAAATGCGATTGAGTGCTATGAAAAAGTTTTAGAGATTGAGATTGATCCAACTATTGCGCTTTATTTGGGGTCTATTTATGAGAGAAAAGATAATTTAGAAAGGGCTCTAGAAATGACTAAGCTATCTTATGAAAATGGATTACCTAATTACATGGTGGAATTTAATCTTGGAGTTATATATGGCAGACTTGGAAATTATGTTAAAGCAGAGAGACATTATATAGAATCAATTAGATTAAATCCAAATTATGGCTATTCATATTTAAATTTAGCAGTACAGTATAGAACGCTAGGTGATTATAAATTTGCAATAAAGGTTTTAAAAAAGGGTATAAATAATAATCAATATGAAAGTTATCTACACTACAATATTGCATGTTATTATGCCCATGAAAATGATTTAGAAAAAAGTGCATATCATATAGAAATTAGTTTATCATTAAATGCTAAATTAAAAGCAGAAGCGTGTGGAGATAGTGATTTAAAATTATTAAGAGATAATGAAATTTATAAATCTTATTTTATAGATGATTAAAGCTCAGAAGGGAGACTATTATGAAGCATAGACTTTGTTTTTTAGTCATT